>NZ_ALNJ01000109.1:0-2876 GCF_000293135.1 Klebsiella sp. OBRC7
TGGCGCACGTATTCGGTGAACGCACGTTGTCCACGCTGGAGCGTCTTCTGGGCCTGCTGTCGGCCTTTGAGGTCGTGGTATGGATGACGGATGGCTGGCCGCTTTATGAATCACGCCTGAAGGGAGAACTGCACGTTATCAGCAAGCGATATACGCAGCGCATTGAGCGGCATAACCTGAATCTGAGGCAACATCTGGCAAGGCTGGGCAGGAAGTCACTGTCGTTCTCAAAATCGGTGGAGCTGCATGACAAAGTCATCGGGCATTATCTGAACATAAAACACTATCAGTAAGTTGGAGTCATTACCGGGTTTAGCGCCTTTTGGGCCGGGCTGGTAATTAGCCTCCAGTACTTCGCTACGCTGCTCAGCCGCCCTCACGCCGGGCGCTACGCCGACCTGCTGGGGCCAAAAAAGATCGTCATTTTCGGCCTGTGCGGCTGCTTTCTGAGCGGACTCGGCTATCTGCTGGCGGCGCTCTTCGGCGGCTTGCCCGTGGTTAGCCTGGCGCTGCTGTGCCTTGGCCGGATTATCCTCGGCATCGGGCAGAGCTTCGCGGGAACCGGCTCCACGCTGTGGGGCGTCGGGGTAGTCGGTTCGCTGCATATCGGGCGGGTTATTTCCTGGAACGGCATTGTCACCTACGGAGCGATGGCGATGGGCGCGCCGCTCGGCGTGCTCTGTTACTCGCTGATTGGCCTGCACGGGCTGGCGTTGACCATTATGGCGGTCGCGCTGGTGGCCGTGCTGTGCGCGTTGCCGCGGGGGGCGGTCAAAGCGGGCAAGGGTAAAGCGATGTCGTTTCGCGTGGTGCTGGGGCGCGTCTGGCTCTACGGCATGGCGCTGGCCCTGGCTTCGGCGGGTTTTGGCGTTATCGCCACCTTTATCACTCTGTTTTATGATGCTAAAGGCTGGGACGGCGCGGCCTTCGCCCTGACGCTGTTTAGCTGCGCCTTTGTTGGCACGCGCCTGCTGTTCCCCAACGGAATTAACCGCCTCGGCGGGCTGAACGTGGCGATGGTCTGTTTTGTCGTCGAGATTATTGGTCTTCTGTTAGTGGGCCTGGCGGAGACGCCGCTGATGGCGAAAATCGGCACTTTCTTTGCCGGAGCCGGTTTTTCGCTGGTGTTCCCGGCGCTTGGCGTGGTGGCGGTGAAGGCGGTGCCGCAGCAGAACCAGGGGGCGGCGCTGGCAACCTATACGGTATTTATGGATCTCTCACTGGGGATCACCGGTCCGCTTGCCGGGCTACTGATGGCGTGGGCGGGCATTTCATCGATCTATCTGGCGACGGCGGGGCTGGTTGCGGTGGCGCTGCTGCTGGGATGGCGGTTAAAAAAACGGCCCCCGGTCGCTGAACCGGAGGCCGCGGCGTCAGGCCAGTAGTTACTGGATGACGAGGGTGTTGATAATGTTTTCCGCTTCGGTCTGCGCCTGCTGTTGGTTATCCGCTGGCAATGTGATTTGCAGCGTCAGTAGTTTGTCATCAACCTTGCCGAGAAGGACGGAAGACCAGGCGGTCTGACCCTTGGCGGAGATGATGCTGTCCAGCTGTTGCAGCGTGTGGCCTTTGATCTCAATGGATTTATTGCTCACGACCTGCAGCTGCGGGTCGCGGCTGCGCTGCTGCTCTTCCAGACGCTGGCTCATCACCGCCAGCTCCTCGTTGGTATTGTCACCCACAATCACGATCACCGCTTTCTGGCCCGTGGCATCAGAATAGACGTGCATATTGTTGGCCTGGGTGCCCAGCTTGCCGCTCTGGTCGGTCATACCGGCTGGCAGGGAGAAGCTCAGTTTGCCATCCAGCAGACTAATAGGTTGCCCGCTGGCGTTGCTTTCCGCAGCAGCCCCGGCAGTCGGCGTTTTTGTATCGCTGTTATCACAGGCTGCAAGACCCACAACCAGCAGGCCAATACCGACATATTTAACCAAATTGCGCATTGACATCTTCCTTTCGATAAACGGCCATTAACGGCTCATTCGCTTATCTTATCACATCGTTTCGTGAGTACTCTTAACCTGGCTGCAATGCGGATAAATCAGATTTATCTGCCAGCTTTTTCAACAGCATATTCAACAACATGCCGTACATCGGCAGGAAGAATACGATGCTAATCAGCACTTTGAAGCAGTAGTCGACGATGGCGATTTCACCCCAGTGCGCCGCCATAAACGGATCCGGGCTGCGCCAGAAGGCGATAAAGAAGAAGGCCAGCGTATCGCTGACGTTACCGAAAAGGGTGGATGCCGTGGGCGCCAGCCACCAGCGGCGGTTCTGACGCAGGCGATTGAAGACGTGGACGTCGAGGATCTGCCCCAGCGCGTAGGCCATAAAGCTGGCGGCGGCGATACGGGCGACAAACAGATTAAAGCTGGTTAATGCGGCAAACCCCTGCCACTCGCCCATATAAAACAGCGCGGAAACCCCGTAGGAGATGAGCAGCGCCGGGATCATCACCGCGAGGATAATGCGTCGCGCCAGCGGAGCGCCGAAAATCCGCACCGTCAGATCGGTGGCGAGGAAAATAAACGGAAAGCTGAACGCGCCCCAGGTGGTATGAAAACCAAAGATGGAGATCGGCAGCTGCACCAGATAGTTACTGGAAGTGATGACCAGCAGATGGAAAAGCGATAGCCAGATCAGCGCTTTTTTACGCTGTACGGTAGTAAACGGACTCATATTGTGACCTTTTTAGTGGTTGGGGTGAGGGAACCCAATAAAAACGGCTGCATGATACTGCGTTGCGAGCGTATTGCAATGGTTGTTTTTCGCGCAAACGTTAACCTGGCTTGCGTACTGGCGAACTGGGGGTAAACTATGGCCGTTTTGTTAATGTGAGATGAAAATGAGCGAACTTTTCTCCAGCCCTGACC
>NZ_ALNJ01000110.1:0-13111 GCF_000293135.1 Klebsiella sp. OBRC7
TTTTGCCGTCAGACAGCGTGACACTGTCACCTGAAACGGATTTCACCTCCCACACACTGTTGGCCACATAGCCGCGTTCCGTGTCACTCTTGCTGAAGCGCATTTTGTCCCCCTGAGACACTGTAATCTCTTGCTCACGGTAGAGCGTGACACCTTCAGCCAACGCCTCCCGGGGTGAAATAAGCCGTTCTTTCCCTTCACCATCCATCAGCGTGATAAGCTGGTTCTCCTTATCCACGCTCCCGATACGGTGGTAGACATTGTCGACCAGGGCCACGGCCCCCTTATGAGCCGTCCAGGTCGACAGTCTGCGCAGCTCTCCGTCACGGATGTTGCTCGTCACCAGTACCGGCAGAGTGACTTCCTCTCTGCCCACTTCACCATTGTCCCGCCTCGCGTCATGAATCAGACTGTTCAGCACCCGCCGGTCATCATTCAGATGGGTGATAATCAGCGTCTGTGACTGCGCCTCCGGGGTACGGTCGGCATAGTCCTTCACCAGTGCCTCATACAGCGTGGTGGGCTGACCTGCCGGCACACTTTCACCCTTGTTCAGCGCTTTCTGTATCGTCTCCTCCTGTGCGGGGGTGAACTCCACCACGGAGTTTTCGGGCACCCAGGCCCCGTCTTTTCGCGGCACCTGTTCCGGTGTAATCTGCTCAATCGTCGCCAGCGCGCGGTTCACGTCCCGGTCAATCAGGCTGTAGACCGCCGGTCGCAACTCAGGTACCTGGCGCACAATCTCTTTCATAATGGCGACGTCGGCGGCACTGCGCTGCTGCATCAGCCGGAACGGCTGGCCCGGCGCAATGGACTGCAGCTGGTCGGTATCGCCGCTGAGCACCGCCCGTCCTCCCCCGGCCGCAATCAGGGAGAGCGCCTTCGCGGTATCGGCCAGCCCCACCATTGAGCTCTCGTCGAGCAGGAACAGCGTGTTGCTGAAATCCGGTGTCTGACCATTACGCTGCAGGAGCTGCGTGTCATGCAGGAACGAGGCGGTAGTCTGCGCATCCACGCCGGCGCTCTGCATTTCCCCCACGGCGCGGTGTGTCGGCCCCAGACCGATGACCCGAGGCCGGGTCGCTTCCGGCAGCAGGCTGATGGCTCCCGTCACCGCCCGGAGCTGGGTGGTTTTCCCCACCCCGGCATAGCCCTGAACCACCGTGAACCGATCCGTAGTCTCCAGTATCATCCGGGTGGAAGCACGCTGCCCTGACGTCAGGTCCGTCATCAGGCTTCCCGGTACACTGTCCATCAGGGGTGCAACGGCCTCTTTTCCTTCCAGCACCTTTGTCAGAATGCTTTTCTCTGCATCCCAGGTCTGGCGGGAAATCAGCAGGTCATTACCGTGGCCTGGGGCCACAGGCACATTCAGCAGACTGCCAGCCTTAATCTGCGCCTGAATGGTCGCGTCTATCTCCGTCATCGGAACCTTACCTCCGCCGGTTTCCAGCGCGGTGGCCAACAGTTGCGGGCGCGTGAAAGTCAGCTCCTCACTTTCCAGCAAAGGAATGGAAAGGTGAATGACCTGCTCTGCCGGGGTGTGCAGCCCGGCTTTCTGTAATGCGATGGCCGCATCCAGGTCTGTCTCGCCTGAACGGGCCTTCAGCTGCTCAGACACCACGCTGAAGGCGGTATGCCTGGCCAGCTTCTCTGTTGTGCGGGCCGCATCCTGTGCAGAGTACAGCCGGATATGGCTTCCGCTCTGCGCCAGCTGATTCAGCGTGGCATTATCCAGCTCGCGTTGCGTCAGGGAGGTAAAAACGGTCGCTGTTTCGCTGACCGAACGGCCGGGACTTTCCACCCATCCGTGCCCGACTTTAATCCCGTCGAACGGCCCGGCGCCCACCGCCAGGGTCTGGGTGGTTTTCTGCCCGGGACGCTGCACCGTCAGCTGCCCGGCCTCCGCGTTCAGCACCGTGATGCTCTCGCCGCCTTTCAGCCGCGTCTCAGGAATTTTCCCCAGCACCGACAGACGTTCTCCGCTCGCTACCGGTAGCTTATCGGCCCGGAACAACGACCACTGGCTGTCGACAGCCGAAACTTTCAGGTCCAGACGTTCCCCCTCTTTGTCCCTGAGGGTCAGCATATTGCTGCTCGCAGTCACCCGGTCTATCAAAAACCGGTCATGCTTCCGTGTCTCCGGGTCCCACCGCTCCATCACCATCCCTTCGCGGTAATAGTCGCGCACGCCCCGGCTTTTGCTGTCCAGCCACACCGGCGTCAGGGTAGTGACTGTCATCTCCTTCGCCCCCAGCGTACCTTCATTTTTCAGGACTTCACGGATAATGCCATTGAGTACGCCCTGTTCTCGCACCCCGCTGATTTGTGCCACGCTTTCCTGCCCCTCACGCACACTGACAGCAAACTCCTGCGCCAGACGGCTGTAGCGGGCGCCCTTGTCTGGTTCACTGATGATGTCTGCCGTCGTCTGATTTCCACCCTGCCAGCGATACGTATTCACCCCGCTCTCTTTCAGCACGGTCAGCGCGCTTCCGGTTCCGCTACGCTTGCCGCTGTCGGAGAGCAGAACCTGCACGTTATGGCGCATGGCGCCATCGAGCAGGGAAAGGGTCTCTTTCAGACTCAGCTTCTCTGCCTGATCCACAATGAGCGTCCCGCCAGGGATAAACGCGGTTCCGTCCTGCAGGGCAGACTTGCCGGTGACCATCTCCCCCACCAGACGGGCATCCCCGGCGAGAAAATCACGAGACCGGTTAAGGGATGGTCCTGACGTTCAGGGGAGATTTTACCAGTGCCGTCACCGGGACATACTCAATCGGCGCGGCATCGAGAGCCGCTTTCAGGGCGGCGGCTTCGGCAGGTTTCACCGATTTTTTGCTGGTTTTTGGTGCAGTTTTTACCTTAGACTCTGTTGCAGACATAATTGATACCTCTCTGATATTGATGACTGTCTGCCGGACAGCCCCCCTGTCCGGCACCTCTTACTGCTTATTGCGTGTTACGGATGCCATAACGTTCGATATAACGGTTGAGCCATTTCCCGGCATCCGCTTCAAAATTCCATGCGCGCCACACCATTTCGCCGTTCTGACGAACGACCAGGCGAAAATGCGAACCCTGATCGTCTTCAATGGCGACATTTTCAAACTGTGCCGCCACCGCTTCAGCCTGTGCTCTGGTGAAGGTGTCATCCGGTAACGGACCGTTATCGTAAATACTCATCTCTCTCCTTTCGGCCCCACCTGGGCAGGGCCGGCCTGAAACGGGTTATCAGAACGGGGCATCGTCATCCATCGGCGGGTAATCATCCGGGGACGGCTGCGGGGGTTGCTGGGACGGCGCGGCACTCTGACGGCCTTTTTTACCGCCCTTCGCTTTCGGGGATGCCACAGGGGGTTCAGCAGGTTGTACCGGAGTCTGCGGCTGTGCGGGCTGATGAGGTACGGCGCTCTCTGACGAACTGCCCTCACGACGCCCACCCAGCATCTGCATCGTGCCGTTCTGCCCGACCAGCACCTCGGTGACATAGCGTGTGGTTCCGGCCTCATCCTGCCAGTTGCGGGTGCGCAGCTGGCCCTCGATGTAGACCTGAGCGCCTTTACGCAAGTATTCCCCCGCCACTTCCGCGAGCTTGCCGAACATGACCACACGGTGCCATTCGGTGTTTTCGCGCAGTTCCCCGCTCTGTTTGTCACGCCATGTTTCCGATGTGGCCAGCGTCAGGTTGGCCACCGCGCTCCCGTTGGGTATATAACGCACGTCCGGGTCCTGCCCCAGATGACCAACCAGAATGACTTTATTGATGCCTCGTGCTGCCATGATGACTCTCCTTACTCCGTTGTTTTGCTTTTAAAACCCCATCATCCGTTGAGTTACCGGAAGCCGCGGTTTTGACGTTTGCGGGAACCTGCTGTTTTGTTCCCGGAGGTATGACCTTCACCCGTTTGAGAACCTTCGCCGCAAGGGCGTCAACGAGCACGGCCCGGTGCAGCTGTCCGGGGTGAGCGGGAAATTTTTTCCGGTCTAATGGAGAGAAGCGAAATGGCCGGAAAAAATTTATTGCGAAAGGCCACGCCGGCCCTGGACAGCCAGGCGGGTTGTGCTTGTCTCAGCCCCGGCGAAAGGGACTTAAACGGTGAAAAGGCACAGGAGAGGAAATGAGCAGGGACCCGCCGCAACGTCGGGGCGCGGCACGCGAAACGGCGGTGCCCCTTACAGCCCGGCGGTCACTGGCCGGGGTGCAGGGAGCGCAGGGCACGGCGCGACAGGGCGGCGCCTCCGGAACGGAGGCTGCAAGCCTGCCGTTGACGTTGCGTCATGGGATGGAAGCCCGACAGGGCGGAGACAGCCTGGCTGGCTCCGTTCACGACAGCCCGCCCGGACGCCCACTGCAGGACCTGAAATAAACGAAGAGCAAAAAGAAAAGCCGGCAGAAACAGATGGATGACCACGCTCCATCAGCGGCTCATCCGGAACAAGAAAAAAGGAACAACAGTAAACCAGAATACCAGAAGGAAGAGAGGGACAGGATGAACGCGGAGAGGGAGAGCCGGCGGCGCGTCAGCGCGGCCCGGTCCTCCTGCGCCGCAGGCGTGCGGCCTTTTCCGGCGCGGCCAGACGGGGGCACACTCCCCCGCCGGGCTAACCGGCTTTCAGGCAGCTATCCTGAGCAGAACAGTTGAAACGTCGGTATACGTGAATGTGCCTCGCGGCAATGGCTCCCAGACATCAGCAAGCGGCTTCAGTATGGATTGTTGTCGCGGCCCGTTCAGACAGACCGCAGTGACCACGCCGCCGGGTGCCAGCAGCGTCACTGCCCGCTGTATATGCCGGATATCCTGCGCATGGTTAAACGGTGGATTCATGATAATTTTGCTGTAGTGCTTTTCCGGCCGGTATTCCAGAAAATCACCCAGCCAGACGCTGACGCCCGGGAAATGATCCCGGAGATGGCAGACCAAATCCGCGTTCAGCTCCACGGCGTCACACTGTGCCCGTGGCGCGCCTTCCCTGACCGCCCGTAGAATGGCGCCCGTTCCGGCGCTGGGCTCCAGAACATGATCAGAGTCCACCACCTCCGCCAGACTGACCAGCCGACGACAGAGCGGATCGGGCGAGACAAACAGCTGTGAACTGGCCCGGATTTCTGTAACAGGTGTTCGGCCATCCAGCCTGGCCCGCATCGTCCGGATGCGATCCCTGAGTTCGCTGCGCATAAGTCAACCTCCCTGAGCTCCCCGGCACCCTGCCGGGGAGTCTGCCTGTTATTTTTGCGGAATTTGTACCGTTTTCATGTCGCTGATATAGACATTCACCAGCGTACAACCGTGAGTCATGCAGCGGCGGAAGCGGTACGCGCCGTGCGTCTCATTTTCGGCCACGCCCCGGACAGCCTTATAATCCCCCGGCATTTTGGCCCATTCGGCTTTTGTCATCTCCCGGAATCCCTCCCCCGGATAGTTGACGATCGGTGGACGTTTTGCAGCCTGTTTCGCGGTGCTGACCTCTTCGGCTGACGGGGCTTTATAGTCGGTGATGCGATCCGGGGTCAGTTTCATGGTTCCCCCATACCCGAGAAAGCGATAACCCGGAGTTTCCACTGAGCTGACCTGACCATTGCTTTTGTTGATGCGGATGATGGTTAGCCACTCGCCCCGGCTTTTCACCTGACCGCCTGGCTCAAACTCATGCGTGCGGGTCACAACGCCGCCGCTTTCATCCAGCATGGCGCGCTCATAGCTCAGACGGTTGCGATAATGATTAACCCAGCGTTGTTGATGGCGGATCGCGCGTTCGTGACAACGAACCGCAATTTCGCGGGCCTGTTCAAAGGTAATGATTTCCTCTGCCAGCGCGGAATGCAGGGACATCCGGCCTTCATACTGGCTTCTCTCTGCCGGGCGAGGGTATTTATCGAGCGAGAAACAGGCCGAAATATGGTCATAGTTACTGATAAGCCGCGCCATGTTCAGATCGAGCTTTTCGCCACGCCACATCGTCATAAATTTCTGCGCCCCGGCGATGTTCTTTTCTGCCTTGCGTAATTCCGCCTCGAGCTTTTTGATACGCCGGTAACGTACATCCGGACGCTCCTTGTATTTCGCGTGACTTAGTGAGGCCTGCGCGCGTTCTTCCCAGTATTCCGCGCGCTCGAACAGCATCACCGCGCGTTTCATGCCGTTTTCAATTTTCTGTGCATCACGGCGCGCGCGGCGTTCGCTGTGATGGCCAACAAGGATCGGCTGACCGAAGGGGATCGACGATGCCAGTGCATCGACATGCGCAAGCTCCCGCTCAGATTCACCGGCGCGTTTATCGCTGTAGTCGTTAAAGCGTTCCGCGCGTTGCTCCTGACGGTCAAAAAGCGTGCTGTCTTCGTCCCCGATATCGCCGGCGAGGGACACTAATACATCCTCCCGGCCCGGCGTCCAGGCTGGCGCCACAAACAGCCCCTGTTTCGGCGCCCACCGGAACCCCGCATCATGCACCTTCTTATACGTTTCCTCATCGAGGCGCTGCGAGGCATAAAGCCGCAGCTTGTTATCATCCGGGGAATAGGTTCCCCGGTACACCTGACCGATACCTTCTTCAGCATCGGTCTGCGGGATGTTTTCGGCACTAAGTGCCTGTGCTAAAGCCTGAGTCATGATTTTTCTCCTTCCTGCGGTTGCCGCCCCTCACGGGGCGGCTCACCTCATCAGTTAAATGCGCGTTTCAGTTCAAGCGTGCGGAGCACGTGCCCGAAAGCGGCGTTTTTCATCGCGGGGATATGAACGCCGCGCCCCTTGCGGTGACTTCTGGCGATATGGCGGCCAAAAGCTTTTAACGCGGGGTCAATCTCCGGCGCGGGGATCTCGGCACGGGAAATGCGCGGATGGTGACGGGGCTTTACAGCCTCTGCGGAAGGTGAAAGAATGGTCATGTTCATTACGTTAACTCCTTCTGGTAGTTAATGAAGCCGTAAAAACCGTTAGCGCGATTTGTACGGCGTGGATCAAGCAGGGGCTACCCTGCTTTTTTCATTTCTGCGGTTCGTTGTCTGCTTCTTCTGCCTCCTTTAATCAGCATCGTTTTTTTCCTGATTTTTAAAGAACATCACCCGTTGAGTTTCGGGAGCCGCGGTTTTGACGTTTGCGGGAACCGGCTGCGATATTCCCGATGGTATAAACTTCACCCGTTTGAGAACCTTCGCCGCAAGGGCGTCAACGAGCACGGCCCGGTGCAGATGTCCGGGGTGAGCGGGAAATTTTTTTCGGTCTAATGGCGCGAAGCGAAATGGCCGGGAAAAATTTATTGCGAAAGGCCACGCCGTCCCTGGACAGCCAGGCGGGTTGTGGTTGTCTCAGCCCAGGCGAAAGGGGCTTAAACGGGTGATGCACCAGGAGCGGAACAGAGCCGGGACCCGCCGCAACGTCGGAGCGCGGCACGCGAAACGGCGGTGCCCCTTACAGCCCGGCGGCCGTTGTTTTTCGACGGGGTGCAGGGAGCGCAGGCCACGGCGCGACAGGGCGGCGACTCCGGAACGGAGGCTGTAAGCCTGCCGTTGACGTTGCGTCATGGGATGGAAACCCGCAGCCCCGAAGGGGCCGGGCAGAGACGGCGCAGCTGGCTCTGTGCGAAGCATGACAGCCCGCCCGGACGCCCGCCGCGAAAACGGGAACGTCAGGAACGGAAATGTTTTTCTTTTTGGTACAGCGCAACGCTGTACCAGGCTGAACTCAGGAAAGCAAAAACGTTAATCACCACTCTTAATTCGTCACCCGGATCTTTCCCCTTCAGCATCATCGTCATGATGATGCCGGCAACAATAATCCATGCAACGCCAGTCCAGAGACGCATCTTATCCGCCACGACGTTTATCAGGACAAAAGCAACGGCCAGGATTGCCCCCCATACTGCGGGGACAGGCTGAAACGGGGTAAACAAAAGGTTAATACCGGTAAACAGCGCAACAACAGCAAACATGACTGACATACGCATACTTTTTCCCTCCACTGGCCCACTCTCCTTAATTTTCTTCCGGCTTCTGATATTCAGGTGCATTTGCGCGCGGCAGCTGCTGACTGTTCAGCCTGTGAATACGCAACCTCTCCTGGAAATATTCACGGAGATGCTCTGGCTGTTCACGCTCTGCGAGTTCGGACACAACAGGCTTGTTCATACGCTCCTGCCATGCGACGGCAGCGGCCGCTTTATCGACGGAGACTTTGTCCTGATCTTCTTTTGAGAAAGAGGCGATATTCCACTTTGACATCGGCATTACCGGTTAAGAAACCACTCAGCGGAGAGTATACCCTTTCGTCGACCTTATCGACCAGTAACGGAGAGAGCGTGTGCGGCGCCGCAGGCGCGGCGAAACGCCTCTCCGGCAGGCGCAGCCTGCCCAGGTTTTCGCGCGGGCTGACAGGCGCCCTCCTGCCCGACGCCTGCCATCCAGCTTACTGTCCTTTTCCACCCTGTAAGATAAAATGACCGCCGAGATAAACGGCACACTGACAGGTCATATATTCGCAGATTTCATCCATGACCTGCGCGGTTGTCAGTTCCCGCTGACCGGAATCACGGCGGCGGGCATTTATCAGGGCTTTGTACTGTCGCAGTATTTCGCGGGATTCTGACGCAATATTCATGGGTATTATCCTTAACCGGCGGGATTTCCCCGCCGTGTATTATTCAGTTTCTGAAAACAAGCCGTCCGGATCGTTAATCAGTCCAGCGCGGCGTAAATGGCGTTGCATTCCGGGTGAAAGGTAATGTGATTCCAGAGCTGGGCATCACGCAGCATGTAAAGGTGAGTCAGGGCCGGGTTGCCGCAGTCATGCCAGGCCGCCAGACGACGGTTAACTGCCAGACTGGTCAGAATAATGCCCGCCGCGTCGGCACTGACGGTACGATCAAACCAGTTTTCCGTGTTAACCAGATGTACGCGCCCACAATCCGGCATCATGTAGCCGCCACCCTCCGGCAGCCGTATGAAGTACCAGAAACAGCCTTCATACTCCGGCATCAGTTTTTTCGCCAGGGCGTACACCTGTAATTCCGCGATCATAAAATCATTGCCGAACATGTACGGCAGGAAGGAAAGCCGATCGGACTCTTCAACATTCAGGACCGCGCGCGTTTTCACATACTGCATGGTAAAACCTCCGTAATCACATGGACTGCGACACCGGGCGGTGCCGTGCCTCCATAACAGACGGGCGATCAGTCGGGAATGCAGGGGCGCAAGGGAAGCCGCAGCCTGACGCACACGGCAGCCGGGAGTTGCAGGGTGAGTCCGTGAATCCTGAGCGGGCGAACGACCGGAAAATCCCGGCAGACGGGAAGGAAGGACCGGGTGACCGCAGCGGCGAAGCGAACCCTTGCATTCACGGCAGCCCGGCTACGATGGAGGCACGGCACAGCCCGCATACGCACAGCACTGACAGAGTGGAAAGCTCTCAGGCAACGTCACGCAGGGACGGGGCCGCCATAAAAGCGGAGCCGGCGACAGCCTTATCCTTCAGGGATGATCCCGGGGGCCGCACCCCCCGGCGGTTCACGACACTGACCGGATTGTTGAAAGGGCATTGCAGACAAGGGTGATTTCTGCGCGCGCTTCTGCCATGACCTCATGTAACAGGGTTAAATCCATCCACCGGCGCGGAGGCTCTCCCTGCATCCGTAACACATCGCACATCTGCCCACATGCCAGGGTCTGATCCACTTTGTCGCTGATAACAAAGAACGCAACGGCACTGTAGCGCGCGCCTTTGTTCAGGATGGCATCCAGCACCACCGGTACATTGTCGTCCTCTTCGTCCAGCCAGCAGGGCATATCATTTTCTTTCACAACCAGACGGAAATTGCGTGTCTGCCGGTAAAACAGCGTTTCCCCGCGTGTGGTCAGCGCGGCCTCTATCCGGCGAGTATCCTCCCGAACCTGCCGGGAGATATTCCGGACGGCACGAAACAGACAATCTGTTACAGCCTCAATTTCCGGCTCCGTCAGCCATTCCCCGGCCCAGGGAAAGGTTATCTGTGTCCCGTCCTCCGGCAGCTGTGGCGCGTCTGCATAGCGGCTGCCGGATAAAATAATCTGCGCAGCCGTTCCGGTCATTTTCGTCACCGCACTTTGCAGCGCTGCGGCACCTTCGCCGGCGCTGAGTAAAGGAAGCAGGTGAACAATATCAGCCGCATCCAGACGGACATAAATGCTTATCCATCCTGGTTTGTTTACCGGATCTCGCTGATCAACATCGGTATGGTCAGGCCATCCATAATCAGCTATCAGATCACGCGCGCGGCGCATCACAAGGGCGTTTAGTGTTGTGGTTTCCTGCATAGTATCGTCCTCGAAACAGGTTAATGACACGCCGCCCGGGCGGCGTGCAGGTTTCAGTTTTTCAGTAATGCGCGCACTTTCGCCGTATCAGAAAGGCGACGGGTCACGCTTTCCGGCACCGGATGGTTATCATCCCGGGCGGCCCATTCCCTGTGCCATAACGCCTGTTCGGCGGTCGTCAGCAGGGTTTCGAGCAGGTCAGCCGGCACCAGGACTCCCGGAGCGGCCTCTTTCACCTCATCGATCAGGTCCATCACCGCACCGGCAGACACACCCGACTCAAGCCGCTGGTCTTCCGATATGCCGTCCATGCGCTCCAGCACCGCCTTTATGTCCTGTTCAGAAACGACACATTCCATCCCGTCGGCCAGCGCTTCGATATCCTCCGGGGACCAGACAATCAGGTTAAGCGGGGTTTCTGCGGGATATTGCTCATTCAGCAACCGGCAGAGGGTTTCACAGGTTCCGTACATCTTTTTTCTCCGTTGATTCTGTGGGGCGGCACCGCCGCCCGCGGTCAGTCCTGAAAACTTTCATCCAGCATCAGGGCGATGTTGAATGCCTTGTCCAGCAGTACGCTGATACGGCGCAGACTCATGCCAGCCAGTCGTTCAGGCAGCCCGTCATGCCGGTAGTGATACTTTTCTTCCAGCACATTGAGGGTGGTTTTCAGGTCGCACAGGTTGTTCGCCAGCCCGGCCATATCGCGGCGCAGGGCTTCGTGTCCGCCGTAGTTCATTACGCGGCCTCCGGATAAAAGACGTCGTTGGCGGCCGGTCGCTGCATGGCGCGCTGTACCGCTGACAGGCGGGCAATCCCGGCTTTGTGGTACTGCTCCATCAGTTCAATACCGATGTAACGGCGCCCTGACCGGAGGGCTGCCACGCAGGTGGAGCCTGAACCGGCAAACGGATCGAGAACAATGGCGTTCGGGTGTGTGAAGCTCTCGATCAGAGGTTGCAGGCTGGTCACGGGTTTTTCGGTCGGGTGGTGGCGGTTGCCGCTGTATTTCCAGCCCAGCACGTCCGGCAGCGGGTCCTGCGGTAGCGGCGGACGACCTTTAGCCAGGATATAGGCGCATTCATGGCGGTAGCCGACATAGGCGGATTTGGACGAGTAAGTTTTGGTGAACACCAGATGCCCGACCACGCTGAACCCGGCGGTTTTCCACGCGGCCATAAAACGATCGACGCGGTTCCAGCCGTAAAAACTGACCATCAGCGCGTCTTTTTTGAGTACGCGGTACATCTGATTGCAGGCAGGCTGGAGCCACTCGTCGGTTTTGTCACCGGCAAGGGTGCGGCCGGAGCGGTCACGGAAGCCGACCAGGTACGGGGGATCGGTCAGAATGAAATCGACGGCGCGATCGGGAAAGCCGCCCATAATATCGATACAGTTACCCAGGATAAAACGGGACATAGGGATACCTCGTGGTGACAGGGGGCACCCAGGAGGACGTCGGTACGACGTCCGTTCCCTGCTGCCCGGAGCCTGTACGCCGCGACCGGTAACGGGTCAAGCTGACCGTGGAATACCGCAGCCGTCAGGCCTTCCGACGGCAAGGCTATGCCGCGAAAGCGGCTTGAAGGGCGCTCCTCAAAAGGCGAGTGGATGGCGTAAAATCACAACGACGCCGGACAGGAGCGGAAAAGCCGCCCGTCCCGTGTCCGCCCGGGCGCGGCACACTGGCTCCGGGCAGTGACTATCCCCGCGCCAGGCGCGGCATCGATGCGGAGCAGCGCGACATCATTATTTTCTGAAGTACCGGGCTTGCGTCCCGTTCCGTGGTACACCGGACGCGGCACACTGGCACCGTGCGGCAGCGGACGCACAGGCTAACGGGTGAACGGCAGAAGAAACTGTCGGGAACCAGCTATCCACAAAGCGTCTGTTTAACTCTGTGGATAACCTGGAGGCAGGTGGCGGAGAAGAGCCGTCAGGCAGGCGTCGCGTCACCTGTTCTTTTTTTGACCAGAGTGAAAAGAATATCAGCGTGGCCGGGGCTTGTCTCCAACCAGGGACAGGCCGATATAAACGCCCGCCCCCCAGATAACCTGCGACAACACGAAGATCCACAGCGGTACGTCGAACACCAGAAGCGGAAGCAGGCACACGGTGACAATGCCAATCAGTCGACTGCCGTATTTTCTGCGTACAGGTTCACTGCTGTCGACCGGGACGCCGGCAAACCGGAGAACATTTCTGAAGCCGGGAGACATAAAGACCTCTTAGGGAATAAATTCATTTGATATTAGTATATTACAGAATATCCGGGGTCGGCGCCGCTCTCGCATGGTTTTTTGTGGCATGACACTTTTTTCGCCATCACAGCAGGGGGTTAGCGTAGGACGGCATAAAGAGGCTTGCAAAAACAAGCAGCCGGTAAAATAATTACTGTATAGATGTGGGTCTTCCCTTGTTGTGGTGGCTGAAGGCATGATAATGGTGTATTTAATCGCCAGAGGTCACCGCCATGGACGAAAAGTCCCTCTACGCTCATATTCTCAATCTGTCCGCTCCGTGGCAGGTAAAGTCCCTTTCTCTCGATGAAAATGCCGGTTCTGTTACTGTCACTGTTGGGATCGCTGAAAACACCCGGTTAGCCTGTCCGACCTGCGGTAAATCCTGTTCTGTTCACGATCACCGTCATCGTAAATGGCGCCATCTTGATACCTGCCAGTTCACCACCATTGTCGAAGCCGATGTTCCCCGCATTATGTGTCCGGAGCATGGCTGCCAGACATTGCCTGTACCGTGGGCAGGGCCTGGCAGCCGGTATACGCTGCTGTTCGAATCGTTCGTGCTCTCATGGCTGAAAATCAG
>NZ_ALNJ01000111.1:0-8390 GCF_000293135.1 Klebsiella sp. OBRC7
ATCCCCTGGGCGAAATGCGCCTGGTAAGCAGAGTTTTTGAAATGTAAGGCCTTTGAATAAGACAAAAGGCTGCCTCATCGCTAACTTTGCAACAGTGCCTACGTCAGTGGGAGAGATCTCACTAAAAACTGGGGATAACGCCTTAAATGGCGAAGAAACGGTCTAAATAGGCTGATTCAAGGCATTTACGGGAGAAAAAATCGGCTCAAACATGAAGAAATGAAATGACTGAGTCAGCCGAGAAGAATTTCCCCACTTATTCGCACCTTCCCTAACTCACTGCGCTTCACGCGCTGGTTAGCAAGGGTGGTTCTCAGTACTCCCGCAATGACGATATGCTTAGGTTCTTGTCCCAGATCGCGCATTTCCAGCACTACTTTACCGACTACTCTGCACATTTCACGGTACAACTCGTCGTCTTTCGTCTGATTTCCCATTTTTGCCCGCTCGTCATTAACTCAAACCAACAGCATATATCACTCTGAGTGATTTAGACAAAATTCAATGAAAATCAAATAAATGTTATCATTCTACTGAATTCTCTGAAGTCGATTAACGAGCTCAGCAAGACTTCCTGCCTGCATTTTTTCCATCACCCGCGCCCGGTGCACTTCAACCGTACGCACGGCAATATTCATGGCATCAGCAATTTCCCGATTCATTAACCCTTTTGCTACCAGATGCACCAGTTCCCGTTCTTTTGGCGTAAGTTGTTGGTAGCATGAGATGATCTCTTGTCGCGAGAACGCCGCTGCCGAGACCTGCAAGGCATGTTCTAATGCTGCCTGAAGCGGCACGGCTGACACCGGTTTTTGCAAAAAGTCGACCGCGCCACGTTTCATTTGCTCAACCGCCATCGGCACATCGCCGTGCCCGGTGAGAAAGACCACCGCCAGCGTACTTGCTTTCTGACGCATGATTTCATGCACAGCGTGCCCATCCAGTACCGGCATACGCATATCCAGCAGTAGTACGCCCACCTGGTGCAAATTTGCCTCGGCGAGGAATTTCTCGCCTTGCTCCCAGCAAGACACTTCATATCCCAGACTTTCCAATAAAAACGCACAGGCCTGGGTAACGGCAATGTCGTCATCCAGCAGATGAATTATCGCCACTACGGCCTCCTTCCTGATTTGGCTTAAAATACAATGTCACTCTCGCCCCCGCTTTACCGTCCGGGGCCTGCTGATTTTTGATCTCAATATCTCCGTTTGCGTAGCGCACCAGTCGCTGACAAATGGCCAGTCCTAGTCCCATACCTTCTTTGCGGGTGGTCATAAACGGCTGAAACGCCTGATACAACTGAGCCTCGTCAATACCTCCGGCATTATCCTGCACCTGAATACGCACGCCGCCATCCTTATGCAGGGCGCTAAACCATACCGTCGTAGCGCCTGCCTGGGCGGCATTGAGTACCAGGTTAGCCAGCACCTGCTCAAGAAGAACGCTTGGCAGCATCAACGTTAACGCCTTACTAACCTGCGTGTGCAGCGTTATCGCCGGGAATTGCTGGGGCATACGCAGTAATTGCCAGACGTGATGGATAGCATCGTGAACGTTGATGGCTTGCCAGTCATCGGTGAGTACCGGATTGCCCTGTGCCTGGCTGACCCACTGCCGGAGATTGCGCAGCGTATCGGCTCCTCGTTGTGCCTGGGCGTCTATGTGCTCAAGCGCGGGCAGCAACGGATGCTGCTCATCCTGACCACGCAGGCGAATTAGACAGCCTTGGGCATAATGACGGATAGCAGACAACGGCTGATTGAGTTCATGGGCAAAACCGGAGGTCATCTCCCCCAGCACGCTCATTTGGCGGGCAGTCTCCAGCGCCTGTTCCTGTTTGTGCAACAACACGTTGTTCCGCTCCAGCTGCCTGCCACGTCGGCGAACCAACAGCATCACCCAGATGTAATTGAGCGTAAGCAACAGCAATACGATGACCACGCCCCCCATCGCCAGTCGGTGTTGAATAAACCAGCTTTTGACATCCAGCCACAGCTGACGCTGCTGCGGATGCTGTCGGACGTCGCGCAGCAACGCTTCTACTTCACGGGTCGAGGCGGGCGCACCCCAGCGAAACGTCGCGTTTTGCGGTGCATTGAACAGTACCCGCGTGACGCGATCGGCCAGCTCGTCACTCACTACAGGTAGTGCGGCAAATGACCAGTCCGGATAGAGCGGCGTACTGGTTAAACAGGGAATTGAAGTCGGATGATTCAACACGGTCATAAAATCGGTTTTACGGATGAGGCCTTCTTCATCCATTTTTTCCAGCAGGCACACCGGCACGATCACCGCCTGCACGGCTTTTTCACGTAATAAATAGAGTAAGGCATCGGCGGGAAATCCGGTAAACGTCAGACGTAAATCACGTTCAGGGCGCAGACCGGCATCACTGAGCGCTTTATATCCCAGCAAATAGCCGCCAAACGCCTGAGCATCAATGGCGCCAACCGTTTTGCCGATCAGATCGTGTGCGGAGGTTAACCCACTGTCGCGCCTGACGAGAATGGCGCTGCCAATCACGTTACTGGTGGCTTTCCCACCACGGGTGGATCGTAACGACGCCAGCCAGCGTAGCGCTGAGCGGCTGTTAAGCTGGACAAACTGCGCCGGATTGGTGACCACAAAGTGTACCGTTCCACGATTCACCGCCTCCTGCATCTGCCGCAGGTCCAGCGGTTGAATATGAAACTGCTCACCGGGGATTTGCTGATTCAACAAGGTTTCCAGCGGCTGCCAGTGATTACGTGTAGAAACCTCCCCGCGCATCGCCAAAACGCCAATGTTCCATGTCTGCGCCCTGACCGCGCCACTTAGCATCCACAGCGACGCCAGTACCGTCAGACATCTTACTACGTTGCGTCCCACTCAATTGTCCCTGTCAATTATGTTGTTTTAGATCAACAACAAGCCGGGTATGTGGTTAACCACAATAGAGTATACCCCGTCACGATTTTTACACTGTAAATCATTGAGATTCTTTATTCATCACACGCAAATCAACGGCGTGACCAATGTTTCGTTGTTGCATCGTGACGGGAGAAAATATGGACAGCAGTAAACGGCAGTTTCTCCAGCGACTGGGCGTCCTGACCGCTGGCGCATCACTGGTTCCGCTGGCTCAGGCGCAATTTCCCTTTTCGCCTGAACGCCACGAAGGCTCACAACAGCATCGCTACGCCATGCTGGTTGACCTGCGACGCTGTATCGGCTGCCAGGCCTGTACCGTCAGTTGCGCCATTGAAAACCAGACGCCACAGGGCGAATTTCGTACCCTCGTCAACCAGTATCAAGTACAGATTGAAGGCCAGCAAAGCGTTACCAACGTCCTGCTGCCGCGACTGTGCAACCATTGTGATAATCCCCCTTGCGTGCCCGTTTGCCCGGTACAAGCCACTTTCCAACGCGAAGACGGCATTGTGGTGGTCGACAACACACGCTGCGTGGGCTGCGCCTATTGCGTGCAGGCCTGCCCTTATGATGCGCGATTCATCAACCATGAAACGCAAACCGCCGATAAATGTACCTTTTGCGTTCACCGCCTCGAAGCGGGGCTGCTCCCGGCCTGTGTGGAATCCTGCGTCGGCGGCGCGCGCATCATTGGCGATATTAAAGATCCGCACAGCCGCATTTCGCAAATGCTGCATGAGCACCATGATGCCATCAAAGTCCTGAAGCCGGAAAGCGGTACGTCTCCTCACGTGTTCTATCTGGGGCTGGATGAGGCGTTTGTTACCCCATTGATGGGACGTGCTCAACCCGCTCTCTGGCAGGAGGTTTAAATGAACCATTCACTGATTATCGACGAGGTTCTGGCCCATCCCCAGGACGTAAGCTGGTTACCCTGGGCCGTACAATATTTCTTTTTCATCGGCATTGCCGCCTGCGCCGCGCTGTTCGCATGCGTTCTCCACTGGCGCAAAAAAGAAACGGCAGACCTGGAGAATCTGACGCTGCTAATCGCCCTGACCTGCGCGATTACCGCGCCGCTGGCGCTGACTGCTGATCTACACCAAACCGCCCGCGTCTGGCACTTCTATGCGTATCCGACGCCATGGTCCTGGATGCCGTGGGGCGCGCTGTTTTTACCGCTGTTTACCGGTTTTTTAGGTCTGTGGTTTCTGGCGCAGCATGTGAAACGGCTAACGCTAAAAAGTTACAGCGTCACAAAATGGTTAGCACTTGGTAGCGCGCTGTCCGCCATCGGATTGCTGGTTTACACCGGCCGTGAAGTGTCGGTGGTACAGGCGCGTCCCATTTGGTTCAGTTACGCCTTTCCGGTTGCGATGTTCCTCAGCGCGCTGCAAACATTTCTTGCCCTGCTTATTGCCACGACAAATAGCAAGGACGCACTACCGCGTAAGCTAGCGTGGGGGCAAATGGTCACGTTGATCGCGCTGGCTATCGTGGTGGCGATCTGGGCGAGTGGGAATACGCTTTCCGGTTCGGCTATCCGTCAGTGGCTGGATGTTGCCTCTTCAGCACAACACTACGCTATCGGTTGGGTTGCGCTATGGCTTGTTTCGCTTGCTCTTTGCGGGTTGGTTGTACGTTACCCCTTATCGCTACCGCTGCGCATATTACTCGCTTTTAGCGCTATGGCGCTGTGCTGGCTAATGCGCTGGACGTTACTCATCCAGGTGCAGACCGTACCGAAATTTAACGCGCAGTTTAATCCCTATACCCTGCCCGGCGGCACCGATGGCTGGCTGGCTATTGTGGGTACCTTCGGCCTGTGGATAGCACTGATTATTATTGTTCGTGAAGCCCTGAACGCGATCGCAAGGAGAATGCAACATGGCTAATTTAACCCGTCGTCAGTGGCTTAAAGTCGGCCTTGCCGTAGGTGGCATGGTGACTTTTGGCCTGAGTTATCGGGATGTGGCAAAGCGCGCGATAGACGGTTTGTTGGACGGAACCTCGGGCAAAATTACCCGTGACCGCATTTTTGCCAACGCGCTCATCCCCGAAGCCAACGCCCGGCCTCACTGGCAGCAAAACCCGCAGCAGGTGATCTCGATGACGCAGTGCTTTGGTTGCTGGACGCAGTGTGGTGTACGGGTTCGCGTTGACACTGAGCAAGGCAAAGTGCTGCGCATTGCGGGCAACCCTTATCATCCGTTGTCGCACGAGCACCATATAGACGCCTCTGTCCCCTTTGCCACGGCAATGGAACAGTTGACCGGGGAGTCAGGTCTTGACGCACGTTCTACCGCCTGCGCCCGTGGTGCAACCTTACTCGAAGGTCTGTACAGCCCGCTACGTATTCTGGAGCCTATGAAGCGCGTCGGTAAACGCGGTGAAGGAAAATGGCAGCGCATCAGCTTCGAACAGCTGATCAAAGAGGTGGTGGAAGGTGGGGATTTGTTTGGTGAAGGCCACGTTGATGGTCTGAGAGCTATCCACGATCCCACTACACCGCTTGATGCGAAACATCCCGGCTTTGGCCCAAAATCCAATCAACTGCTGGTCACCAATACCAGCGATGAAGGACGTGATACCTTTTTACGTCGCTTCGCACTGAACAGTTTCGGCAGTAAAAACTTCGGCGCTCATGGCGCTTACTGCGGTCTGGCCTATCGGGCCGGTTCAGGTGCGTTAATGGGCGATCTGGATAAAAATACCCACGTAAAACCCGACTGGGATAACGTCGAATTCGCGCTGTTTATGGGCACCTCTCCGGCGCAATCCGGCAACCCGTTTAAGCGCCAGGCCCGCCAGCTGGCCAGCGCCCGTTTACGTGACGACTTCCGCTATGTTGTGGTGGCGCCAGCCCTGCCATTAACCACGGTGCTGGCTGACGATCGCGGCCACTGGCAGCCCGTACGACCGGGAAGCGACTCCGCGCTGGCTATGGGGATGATAAGCTGGATTATCGATAAACAACGCTATAACGCTGATTATCTCGCCATTCCCGGCGTGCAGGCCATGCAGCAGGCAGGAGAAAAAAGCTGGACTAATGCAACGCATCTGGTGATTACCGATGAAATTCCAACGCTTGCCGGACAACACCTGACCCTCGCCCATCTGAGTGCAAACGCAGCCCAGGAGCCGGTGGTCGTCAACGAGGCCGGTGAGATTGTCGCCGCCAGCAGTTGCCCGCGCGCTCAGCTGTTTGTTACCCGTGAAGTGACGCTGGCCGACGGGCAGACAGTAACGGTAAAAAGCAGCTTCCAGTGTCTGCGTGAGTCCGCAGAGAAACTGTCGCTAACGCAGTACAGCCAGCAGTGTGGGGTGTCAGAAGCAGACATTGCCGTTCTGGCCGACGCATTCACCCGCCACGGGCGTAAAGCGGCGGTGATCACGCACGGCGGAATGATGGCAGGCAATGTATTTTATAACGCCTGGTCGGTGATGATGCTCAATGCGCTTATTGGTAACCTCAGCCTTGAAGGCGGCGTGTTCGTCGGCGGCGGCAAATTTAATGGTGCCACCGACGGTCCGCGCTACAACATGGACAGCTTCGCCGGGAAGGTAAAACCGAAAGGGTTAAGCATCGCGCGCAGTAAAACCGCTTATGAGTCTTCGGAAGAGTACCGCAATAAGGTGGCTGCCGGGCAATCGCCCTTCCCGGCTAAAGCGCCGTGGTATCCGTTTGTCGCCGGTCAGCTTACCGAACTCCTCGTCTCGGCGCTTGAAGGTTACCCTTATCCGCTGAAAGCCTGGATCTCCAACATGACCAACCCGTTTTACGGCATTGCGGGGTTACGCGGCGTGGCGGAAGAAAAGCTCAAGGATCCTGCTCGTCTGCCGCTGTTTATTGCCATTGACGCCTTTATGAACGAAACCACGGCGCTGGCAGATTACATCGTGCCGGATACCCACAACTTCGAAAGCTGGGGATTCAGCGCTCCGTGGGCGGGCGTGGCCAGCAAAGCCACCACCGCGCGTTGGCCAGTTGTCAGATCGGCGACCAGCCTCACGGCTGACGGTCAACCGGCCTCGATGGAGTCTTTCTGTATCGCAGTGGCAAAGCGCATCGGGCTACCTGGATTCGGCGACAATGCAATTACCGATCCGCAAGGTAATCACTATCCGTTGAACCGTGCGGAAGATTACTACCTGCGTCTCGCGGCCAATATTGCGTTTATGGGCAAAGCTCCGGTTGCTGAAGCACAGCCGGAAGACATAGCGCTGACCGGGGTCCAGCGGATCATGCCTGTGATGACCCAAACGTTGAAAACCGATGAAATCAGCCGAGTGGCGTTTATCTACTCCCGCGGCGGGCGCTTTGCGCCGGACAACAGCGGGCGAGTTGATAACCGCGTCGGCAATGCCTGGGAAAAACCGCTCCAAATCTGGAATGCGAACGTCGCCGCGCACCGCCATGCGATTACTGGCGAGCGCTACAGCGGCTGCCCGGCCTGGTATCCATCACGTCTGTCAGATGGACGTGCGGTCGAGGAGTTGTTCCCGGAACAAGAGTGGCCGTTGAAGCTGATTTCCTTCAAATCCAATACCATGTCCAGCGCCACGGCGGTGATCCCACGCCTTCATCATCTGAAGCCGGTTAATCTGGTGGCGCTCAATCCACAGGATGGTCAGCGGTATGGTTTAGCACACGGCGATATCGTGCGTATCACCACCCCTGGTGGTCAGGCGCAAGCGCAGATAAGCCTGCTGCATGGCGTCATGCCGGGTGTCATCGCCATTGAACATGGTTACGGACATAAAGAAATGGGCGCGGCACAGCATACCCTCGACGGTGAGCCGATGGCGTTTGATGAGCAGATTAAGTCGGGGATTAATCTCAACGAATTGGGTTTTGCGGACCCAACCCGACAGGTAGCCAATACCTGGCTTGACTGGGTGTCGGGTGCGTCGGTGCGTCAGGGGTTGCCAGCGAGAATTGAGCGAGTGTAGCTCTGGTGCCGCATGGCATCGCGAACGCGTTTTACCCGGCCTACAGGACATCGTAGGCCGGATAAAGCACTGCCGCCACCCGGCAAAAAGCAGATTAGTTGTTTACCGGGATCACCGCACCTTTATATTTAGTACGGATCCAGTCCTGGATCTCTTTTGAATGCAGGACATCAACCAACGCTACGATATCCTTTTTCTTCTCGTCGCCACGATGCACGGTAATGATGTTGGCATACGGGTTGTTTTCACCACTTTCAACGGCAATAGGATCTTTCACTGGATCCAGCCCGGCATCGATGGCGTAGTTGGCGTTAATCACCACCGCATCGCCTTCGTCGTTGTTATACATCTGCGGTAACAGCGCGGCTTCCACGTTTGGCAGGAACTTCAGCTTTTTCGGGTTTTCGACGATATCGCTAATGCGCGCGGTTACTTTATCCACGCCCGGCTTCAGCTTGATCACACCCTCTTTTTGGTAATGACTCCAACTTATTGATAGTGTTTTATGTTCAGATAATGCCCGA
>NZ_ALNJ01000112.1:0-3893 GCF_000293135.1 Klebsiella sp. OBRC7
GATTTCTTTTCCATAAAGCGCTTTACCTCAAGTTAACTTGAGGAATTATACTCGCCCGCAGACAAAACGACGAATCGAGAATTGAGAGAGGCCGCTTTATGTCCCATCAGGATATTATCCAAACGCTTATTGAATGGATTGATGAACATATCGATCAACCACTTAACATTGATATAGTCGCCAGAAAATCGGGATACTCGAAATGGTATCTGCAGCGGATGTTCCGCGCCGTGATGCATCAAACGCTGGGCGATTACATTCGCCAGCGCCGCCTGCTGCTCGCCGCGGAAGCGCTAAGAACCACCCAGCGCCCTATTTTTGATATCGCGATGGATCTCGGCTACGTGTCGCAGCAAACCTTCTCGCGGGTGTTCCGTCGCGAATTTGACCGAACGCCGACCGCCTATCGCCATCAAATTTCTGCCTGATAGTGCGGCTGATAGGGGCTGAGGCTGGTGCGCTCATTCGCCAGCCACAGCATGAACTCCTGCGGCGGCATCGCTTTCGCAAAGTGCCACCCCTGGCAATACTGCACGCCGCGTTGCTGGAGCCAGGCTACCTGCTCTGCCGTTTCGACGCCTTCAGCCACGATTTTTAAATGCAGGCTATTCGCCATCTGGATAATATGCTCGGCAATCAGGTGGCTGGTGGTATTGCTCGTCAGCATGTCGACAAAAGATTTATCAATCTTCAGAACGTCGACGTTGAGCGCATGAAGATTGTGCAGGTTGGAGTAGCCGGTGCCAAAATCATCGATGGCGATTTCATATCCCGCATCGCGGAACGCCTGGATCACCGGCGTCGTTTTCGCTACGTCGATAAACCCGCGTTCGGTCACTTCGATTTTGATTTGTTCCGCCTTGACCGCGTAGCGCTGGATCTTCTCGTTGATGTGCTCAATCAAACGTGCGGAATGGAAATCGGAAGCGGAGAGGTTAATCGCCACGTACAGATGAGGCTGCCGCGCCAGAAACTCGCCCAGGTCGGAAAATACTTCATCGATGACATAGTCGGTGACCTGGGCAATCATCCCTTCATTTTCCGCCATCGGAATGAACTCCGCTGGACTCATCACCGGCCCATCAAAGCCTGGCCAGCGCAATAATGCTTCGGTACCGACGCAGCGGTTATTTTTAATATCGATAACCGGTTGATAGTGAAGGCACAGCTGACGACGGTTTAACGCCCGCTGCAGCATCTTCCGCGGAGAGTGGTACTGCTGACGGGTGCGCGACCACACCAGCAAGAGCAATACGCTGCAAATCAGCCCCAGCGGTAGCGTCAGGGTCACCTGATTATAAAAACTCTGATAATAGCTGACGCGCGAAGTGGACATAATGACGGCTATCGGGCGAACGGTGGAATGGGCGATGGTATAAACGCGGCCATCCTGGTGAAATAAAGACGCTTCAGCGCGAATCAGGCGATGCAGCTCATCGGGGTCGGCATTCTTGCTGACGGAAAAAAACTGGTGGGTTTTGGTATCAAAAACGCCCCAGGCGAGGTCGCGGTCGCTGGTGATCAACGCGCTGTATGAGAGCGGATTAACCACCACCACATAGTTGCCGCGCTGCATATAGTTCATCGCATAGCCAGGGTAGAAAGGGGTCTCGCGGTAGTAGTAAATCGCGACATCCGGCTTTTTGGTATAGGTTGCGGCCGGAATTTGCCACCCCGTCTGGCGGCGCACCGAAGTGGAGCAGAAGAAATGGGTGCCGTTGGCGTAAATTAAATCATCGATATAGAGCAGGCCGCGAACAATACCGAGCAGATATTGCTGATGCTGTGGTGAACATATCGCTCCCTGATACAAGCGGGCTTTATCGCGCGCTTCGTCGGCTTCACGAATCACAATCTCCGTTTTTTGCAGCGCCAGTCGAGAAAACAGCCTCAGCTGATCGGCGGTTTCCGCTTTGGCGCGAATTTGCGCAAACCACAACGCCAGCAGCACCGGCAGCAGAATGACCAGCACGATGCCAAATATTCTCAACGCCTTATGCGGCGCGCTATGATTCATTTCCGCTTTTTATCCATGCGATACGCCTTAATCAAGGTGAACAGCCCCGATGACTCTGCTTACTGTGATATGAACGGGGCATCTCAGCAACCCACGCTTTGACGTAAAAACCTCATGACGATGAATTATGAATAATACTGGCTTATAGAACCACTGGAGAAACATTCTCAACATAATGAGATTAGCCCCACTATGTCATTCGGTTTATCCGTATAATTAGCCAGAATAAGTAATAAAATCCGCAGAACATAAACCTTATTAAAAAACCAAAACCGCCGATAATCCCTTATAATCAGCCTTCACATTGCAAGAAAGCCCCGCGCCCTCCTTATTAACCCTGCTATTTACATGGCTAATAAGCGCAAGAAAACACCATTTTTGACTGGTGAATAAAAGAACAAGTGTGATATAATTCACATTAGCTGATGAAACAAAAACGTTGTTTCATTACGATCTTGTTTGCCTGAAGATAGCCAGAGCGCCGTTCCATCGTCAGTCTCATCCGGTTGTCAAAGGCTCCCAAATTTCGTTGAGGATAGGTTGATGGCTTCCATTACTACCAGTGTCGTGCTTTTGCGCTGGCCACTCGTGAGCGCAGTGCTGATGTTTCTGGCCAGCTCGTTGAACATTCAGCTACGTAAAAGCGATTATGCCGGTTTAGCGGTGATTTGTAGCTGTATGGGCCTGGCCGCAGCCTGCTGGTTCGCCACCGGTCTGTTAGGCATTACGCTGCTGGACGTGGCGAAAATCTGGGGCAATATCAAGGACGTGATGATTGAAGTCATGAGCCAGACTCCGCCAGAATGGCCGATGATGATGACCTGATGTCGGCCCGCCTAATCCGGGCACCGATATCGCTGACCGGACCACCAGACGGCGGTGAACCGGTTGCCCGGACAGGTGCGCAGCACCGTCACCCGCGATTTCCCATTCTGCGACAGCCTAAACCCATCACCGATATACACCGCAGCGATGACGCCATTATGGTCTGGTTATAACGCTTCCGCTGGCCGACGGACGACTGCCCAATAGCCCGCGTGGAAAGTTGTTCGGGCAGCGTTTTATTGCGCAGTGCGCCTGGTAAGAACAGGCGTTTGCCGTCGTGGCGGTAGATTGGTACGGACAAGAAGGCCGCTCCCGCAGTTTCTCCCACTGGGCTTCATCGTATCGCGTGATGTTATAAACCTTTACCGCATGATATTGCTCGTTAATTAACACGCTGGACGAGTAGAGCTTCATCGACTCTCCCGGTAGTAATAAAATGTCGGCTTCATACCAAAGAATAAACTTTAAAAACCGCAGGCTGGAAATCGAAGAAAAAGCCACGCCGGAATACGGGCAGACAAGCGTATTATGAATAGTCCATTTCATTTTTTATCCTTGCTGGCATCGCTGATAAATGACTCTATATAGTGATAGCATCCATGATAGCTAAGGAAGGTGCGAATAAGCGGGGAAATTCTTCTCGGCTGACTCAGTCATTTCATTTCTTCATGTTTGAGCCGATTTTTTCTCCCGTAAATGCCTTGAATCAGCCTATTTAGACCGTTTCTTCGCCATTTAAGGCGTTATCCCCAGTTTTTAGTGAGATCTCTCCCACTGACGTATCATTTGGTCCACCCGAAACAGGTTGGCCAGGGTGAATAACATCGCCAGTTGGTTATCGTTTTTCAGCAGCCCCTTGTATCTGGCTTTCACGAAGCCGAACTGCCGCTTGATGATGCGAAACGGGTGCTCTACCTTGGCACGGATGCTGGCTTTCATGTATTCGATGTTGATGGCCGTTTTGTTCTTGCGCGGATGCTGCTTCAAGGTTTTTACCTTGCCGGGACGCTCGGCGATCAGCCAGTCCACATCCACCTCGGCCAGCTCCTCG
>NZ_ALNJ01000113.1:0-5259 GCF_000293135.1 Klebsiella sp. OBRC7
TGGTGGTTTCGTCGGGGATGCGCTCCAGGTTCAGCCCGGCAAACTGGCGCAGGATCGTGGTTTCGTACAGCGCTTCCTCCATCGCTGGATCGCTGTAGCCGAACCAGTTCTGCAGCAGATGCACACGCAGCATCGCCATCAACGGGTAGGCCGGACGGCCACCTTCACCCTTCGGATAATGTGGCTCGATCAAAGCAATCAAGCCCTTCCTCGGCACCACCCGATCCATCTCGATCAGGAACAACTCCTTGCGGGTTTGCTTGCGCTTGCCAGCGTACTCGGCGTCGGCGAAGGTCATCTGCTTCATCGGGAAACTCGGTGGGTGGGGGCGCGGTATTTTGCCAAATCAGAAAGTCTTTTTCAGAGTTTCCCTAGTGTGCGCTCTCTTGCTTGGATGGCATTACGTTCTGGCCCAACGTTACTGTAGCGAATCCGCAGCAGTATCAATCAAAGCCTCCTGTATCCCGCGTGAAGAAAGACGCTACGTTGCGCCCGTTCTTCCACGGCTTCGCTTGCCGCCCCGCTACGGCAGATTCGAAGTATTCATCGAAATGTCATCCTTTAGAAACAGTGCGTTAACAAGGAATTTCTATCCTTTGCATCGCGAACCGCAATTGTGCGGCCAGCAATATTGCAAAAGGTGATCAAATGATGCCCCATCCAATACAGGACGCCGTGCTGCGGGTCGACCGGTTGAGCGTCGTCTATCCAGGCGGCGTGACAGCCCTACGCGATACCTCGATTGCATTTCGGCGTGGTGAGTTCACCGTGCTGCTTGGTCTCTCGGGCGCAGGCAAGTCGACCTTGCTCCGTAGTCTCAATCGACTCGTCACGCCCACTGGCGGCAGTGTCACCAGCGAACTCGGTGAGCTCGGCAGCGGCTCGGCCTTGCGTCAGCATCGTCGGCGTACCGCCATGATCTTTCAGCACCACCAGCTAATCGAACGTCAAAGCGCACTGGCTAATGTGCTTACCGGTCGGCTGGCCTTTCACAACACGCTCCGCTCGCTGTTTCCTCTGCCGCGTGCCGATCAGGAGATTGCGCTCAGTTGCCTCGCTCGGGTCGGTCTGGCAGACAAGGCGCTAAGCCGGGTGGACAAACTGTCCGGTGGCCAGCAGCAGCGGGTAGGCATCGCGCGTGCGCTAGCGCAACAGCCGGCGATCATTCTGGCCGATGAGCCGGTAGCCAGTCTCGACCCGGCCACTTCGGTCCGTGTTCTCGGATTGCTGCGCGACATCTGCAAGGAAGACGGCATCACCGCCATCGTTTCGCTGCATCAACTCGAATATGCCCGCCGCTTCGCCGATCGCGTCGTCGGGCTGGCCGATTCTCAGATCGTTTTCGATGCCGCGCCCTCGGAACTCACCGATGCGCAGCTTGAGCGCATCTATGCAGGCCGCTCTACGACTCAGCCAGCGAATGCTCCGGCTGAACCACCTGTCATGCTCGAACCTTCACTGGAGATGTCCCGATGAAACGCTTATCCGCGCTCTTATTGACTTGCTTGCTGTCCGCTGTTTCAAGTTTGTCCGCCCTAGCGGCCGATGCCGATCCGGATGTGCTAAAGGTTGCCCTGCTGCCGGACGAAAACGCCTCCGAGCTGATCAAGCGTAACCAGCCGCTGAAGGATTATCTGGAAGAGCATCTGGACAAGAAGGTGCAGCTGATCGTAACCACCGACTATTCCTCGATGATTGAGGCGATGCGCTTTGGCCGTATCGACCTGGCGTATTTCGGTCCGCTGTCCTACGTCATGGCCAAAAGCAAAAGCGACATCGAGCCCTTCGCTGTCACGGTCATCGACGGCAAGCCGACCTATCGCTCGGTGATTATCGCCAATGTGGCGTCAGGCGTGAATGAGTATGCCGACCTTAAGGGCAAGAAGATGGCCTATGGTGACCGGGCATCGACGTCCAGCCATTTGATTCCCAAAACCGTGCTTCTTGAGACGGCCGGTTTGACGGGTGGGCGGGACTACGAAGAATATTTTGTGGGCACGCATGACGCCGTTGCCGTCAACGTGGCGAACGGCAACGCCGATGCGGGTGGGCTGTCGGAGGTAATTTTCAATCACGTAGTCGAACGTGGCCTAATCGATCCGAGCAAGGTGAAAGTACTTGGTTACAGCGGCGAATACCCCCAGTACCCCTGGGCGATGCGCTCGAACCTGAGCCCCGAGCTGAAAACCAAGGTGCGGGATGTATTCGTCGGTATCGACGATCCCGAAGTGCTGCGCAACTTCAAGGCCGAGGCCTTCGCGCCAATCACCGACGCCGACTACGATGTGATCCGCAAAATGGGATCGCTGCTCGGCCTCGACTTCGCCACGATGTGAGCACCGATATGTCTACTCATTACGACGTGCAGGCGCTGCCTGCAGAGCAACGCGAGCACATCCTTCGAGGCTTCGGCCTCGGTTGGTGGCGCCAGCTGGGGCAGGTGGCGATTGTATTCGGAGTGGTGCTGTTGGCCTGCTGGTACGTGGGGCTGCTCGATGCCACCACGCTGCTGAACGGGCTGCCCTCCATCGCTACCCTGGCAGGCGAGGCCATGCCGCCAGACTTTTCGGGCTATCGAAGCTGGATTCGCCCCTTGATCGACACCTTGGCGATGAGCATCGCCGGTACGGCCATCGCAGTGGTGTTCTCGCTGGTGGTGGCCTTCGTTGCAGCGCGCAATACGGCGCCGCACCCCCTTGTGTTCGGTGTTGCCCGGGTGCTGCTCAATGCCCTGCGGTCGGTGCCGGAGCTGATCATGGGCATCATCTTCGTTGCAGCCGTAGGGTTCGGCGCCTTGCCGGGCGTGCTTGCCCTGGGTCTGCATTCGGTCGGCATGGTCAGCAAGTTCTTCGCCGAGGCCATCGAGCACGTCGACGAAGCGCCGGTGGAAGCCGCTCGGGCGGCGGGGGCTACGCCGATGCAAGTGCTGCTGCACGCGGTTTTGCCACAGGTGACGCCGCAGTTCGCCGACGTGGCGATCTACCGCTGGGAATACAACTTTCGCGCCTCCACCGTGATGGGCATGGTTGGCGCCGGCGGTATCGGCTTCGAACTCATGGGCTCGCTGCGCATCATGCAGTACCAGGAGGTTGCAGCAATCCTGCTGGTCATCCTGGCCATGGTCACGCTAGTAGACGCCTTCAGTGGCGTGCTGCGCAAACGTTTCAAATAGGACAAAACATGCTGCCGAAACTCGTTATAACTCACCGAGTACACGATGAGATCCTGCAACTGCTGGCGCCACATTGCGAGCTGGTGACCAACCAGACCGACAGCACGCTGACGCGCGAGGAAATTCTGCGCCGCTGTCGCGATGCTCAGGCGATGATGGCGTTCATGCCCGATCGGGTCGATGCAGACTTTCTTCAAGCCTGCCCTGAGCTGCGTGTAGTCGGCTGCGCGCTCAAGGGCTTCGACAATTTCGATGTGGACGCCTGTACTGCCCGCGGGGTCTGGCTGACCTTCGTGCCTGATCTGTTGACGGTCCCGACTGCCGAGCTGGCGATCGGACTGGCGGTGGGGCTGGGGCGGCATCTGCGGGCAGCAGATGCGTTCGTCCGCTCTGGCGAGTTCCAGGGCTGGCAACCACAGTTCTACGGCACGGGGCTGGATAACGCTACGGTCGGCATCCTTGGCATGGGCGCCATCGGACTGGCCATGGCTGAGCGCTTGCAGGGATGGGGCGCGACCCTGCAGTACCACGAGGCGAAGGCTCTGGATACACAAACCGAGCAACGGCTCGGCCTGCGCCAGGTGGCGTGCAGCGAACTCTTCGCCAGCTCGGACTTCATCCTGCTGGCGCTTCCCTTGAATGCCGATACCCAGCATCTGGTCAACGCCGAGCTGCTTGCCCTCGTACGGCCGGGCGCTCTGCTTGTAAACCCCTGTCGTGGTTCGGTAGTGGATGAAGCCGCCGTGCTCGCGGCGCTTGAGCGAGGCCAGCTCGGCGGGTATGCGGCGGATGTATTCGAAATGGAAGACTGGGCTCGCGCGGACCGGCCGCGGCTGATCGATCCTGCGCTGCTCGCGCATCCGAATACGCTGTTCACTCCGCACATAGGGTCGGCAGTGCGCGCGGTGCGCCTGGAGATTGAACGTTGTGCAGCGCAGAACATCATCCAGGTATTGGCAGGTGCGCGCCCAATCAACGCTGCGAACCGTCTGCCCAAGGCCGAGCCTGCCGCATGTTGAATCCGGTCTGGCTGAAGAGCCTGGTAGCGATCGTTCAAACAGGCAGTTTTCAGAGCGCGGCGAGGGCGTTGGGGCTGGCCCAGCCGACGGTGTCGCAGCACTTGCAGAAGCTTGAAGAGCAGGTCGGCGTAACGCTGGTGCAGCGCAGTCGTAGCGGCTGCCAGCCTACCACACGGGCGCTGGCCTTCATGCCGCATGCGACCGCCTTGCTCGACATGCACGCCCGGGCGCTAGAAGCCCTGCATGGCAATCGTGAGCGCGTCGGGGCCAGCACCAACATCGGCACCTACCTTCTCCAGCCATTCGTGCGCAACTATCTGACGACCGCAAATGAGAGGGGCGAGGTGGATCTGCGCATCGCCGCCAACCCGGATGTGGCCGACCAGCTACTGGCGGGCCAGCTCGACGCCGCGATCATGGAATGGTGGCTACCTCACCCCGACTTCGAACACCGCCTCTGGCGGGTCGAGCCGCTGGTGCTTATCGTCAGCCCCGACCATGCGCTGGCTGAAGCAGGGTGCATAGAACGTGATCGTCTGGTGGACCTGCCGATGCTGGGAGGTGAACCGGGTAGCGGTACCGGACGGCTTCTGACCGAATACTTTGGCGAACTGGGCGTGCCTCGCAGCGGTATGCAGCTAGGCAGCACCGAGGCAGTCAAACAAGCAGTGAGCGCGGGACTCGGCGTGTCGTTGGTGATGGCTTCCGCAGTACAAGACGAAGTTCGCAGTGGCGCGCTGGTAGCTCTTCCCATCCCGGGGCTTGAAAAGCGTCTCCAACTGATCTGGCGCAAACCTCCCGGAAATCTGCACCCGCCGGGATTTGTGCGGCACTTATTGGAGGAGGCAGATCTAGCTGGATAAGGTGATGGATGGTTGCGATCCAGCGCTTGGCTTGTCAGCCTAGGGAAACTCTGAAAAAGACTTTCTGATTTGGCAAAATACCGCGCCCCCACCCACCGAGTTTCCCGATGAAGCAGATGACCTTCGCCGACGCCGAGTACGCTGGCAAGCGCAAGCAAACCCGCAAGGAGTTGTTCCTGATCGAGATGGATCGGGTGGTGCCGAG
>NZ_ALNJ01000114.1:0-14653 GCF_000293135.1 Klebsiella sp. OBRC7
TTTTTGCGTTTTTGTCGCCTGAAAATATCAGCAGATGCCTTCAGAAGGCGCGATCATGGCTATATCTCTGCTATAACTATCGGTCCTCGTTAAACCCCTTTAACCACTGCATAATAAAAGCGGTTATTTGCGGGACATCATTTAAATCTAACAATGGAAGAGACGTCTCGACCGACGTATCGCTGGCTATGGCAATCACGTCATCGTCATAAACTAATTCTTCAATACTATGTCCGCTGTTTTGCCGAAAAAGCAGGATTTTGGGCACAGCTTCATGCTTAAAACCCTCAACAAGGACTAAATCTAATGTTGATGCATCCATTCGGCTAACCAGCCATGCCAGATCCAGCGGAGGCTCTTCGGGTGTTTCCGTCATTAATGCCCAACGCTGGGAGCTGGCGACAATCGTCTGAGCCGCTCCGGCTTTACGCAGTTCATAGCTGTCTTTACCGGGCTTATCCACGTCCATATCGTGATGAGTATGTTTAATTAGCCCTGGTCGTAAGCCTTCCGCGCGCAGTGCCGGAATCAGCGACTTCAGTAGGGTGGTTTTACCTGTACCGCTCCAGGCTGCGATGGCTAAAAGCGGGATCATGATGGCACCTGCATACGTTGCAAATCGTCGAGAGTATTGACGTTAATAAATGCTGATTTTACATCACTAAAATCGACGCTATGACCGCCAATTTTGCGCAGAAATACCATTACCCGTCTTTCTCCTGCGGCCAGATACGTTTCCAGTTCGCCGATCGCCTCGCGATGCACCAGAGCAATGGCCGGATGGTCACGTTCACCATCGTGTACCCAAACGGCTGGAGAAGATTTTCTCTGCTGTATTAAGCGCATCACCAGAAATGATGGGATAAATGGCGTATCACAGGGACAAAACAGAAACCACTCCCCCTTAACCTGATGCATTACGGAAAGCATGCCTGCCAACGGCCCGGGAAAGTCGTTCAGAGAGTCGGTAATAATCGGGTAACCGCTGCTTCGCCAGCAATCAAGATTGCGGTTAGCGCTAATCACCAGCTTTGTAACCTGCGGCTGCAGCGCATCGGCGACATGACGCCACAGGGCTTTACCTTTTAGCAGCTGTAATCCTTTATCTATTCCTCCCATGCGTGAGCCTCTTCCTCCCGCCAGCACGACGCCGGTTATGACCTTGCCCTGCATATTAATATCGCCTCTTTCATTGTGGGATTGTCCCTGCTAACGTATTCCTATCAAGAGTAAGGAGCATTGCTATGAAATGTAAACGTCTGAATGAAGTCATTGAACTCCTCCAGCCAGCCTGGCAGAAAGAACCCGAGCTGAATTTAATGCAATTTTTGCAAAAATTGGCGAAAGAGGCCGGATACACCGGTGAGTTGAACGATCTCTCCGACGATATTCTGATTTATCATCTGAAGATGCGCGACTCGGCAAAAGAAGCCGTTATTCCCGGGATTCAGAAAGATTATGAAGAAGATTTTAAAACCGCGCTGCTACGCGCTCGCGGCGTGATTAAAGAGTAAAAGGTTGTAAGCGCTGCCGCGGAATCGGCAATGAGATGATATCCTGTATCATTCGTACGATTATCGGATGTCAGGATGCACGATAAGGCTTTCACTTTTCAGACGCTTCACCCAGATACCATCATTGATGGCTTATTTGATCTGGGAATGCGGGTGGACTCCGGTCTCACTCCGCTTAATAGCTATGAGAACCGGGTTTACCAGTTTCAGGACGAAGATCGTCGCCGCTATGTGGTGAAGTTCTATCGTCCTGAGCGTTGGTCAGCCCAACAGATCCTCGAAGAACATCAGTTTTCCCTCCAGCTCGTGCAGGATGAAGTCCCTGTAGCGGCGCCGTTGTCGTTTAACGACAGTACCCTTCATCAGCATCAGGGATTCTTTTTCGCCGTATTCCCAAGCCTGGGTGGACGTCAGTTTGAGGCGGATAACCTCGATCAGATGGAATGGGTTGGACGCTACCTTGGCCGTCTGCATCAAACTGGACGCAAACAGCGTTTTATCGCACGTCCGGAGATAGGGACGAATGAGTATCTTCTTGAGCCACGCCAGGTCTTTGAGCTTTCCCCGCTGATACCAGCAGGTCTGAAAGAGGCTTTTCTCAGCGCTACCGATAAGCTGATTGATGCGGTAATGGCGCAATGGCACGGACGCGCCAATATTTTACGGTTACACGGTGATTGCCATGCGGGAAACATCCTCTGGCGCGATGGGCCCCTGTTTGTTGATTTAGATGATTCACGTAATGGACCTGCTATCCAGGATCTGTGGATGTTGTTGAATGGCGATAAAGCCGAGCAACGGATGCAGCTTGAGATGATCATTGAAGCGTATGAAGAGTTCAGCGCTTTCAATACCGATGAAATTGCCCTTATCGAACCTTTACGTGCAATGCGGTTAGTTTATTATCTGGCGTGGTTATTAAGGCGCTGGGAAGATCCCGCTTTTCCTAAAAACTTCCCGTGGTTAACCGGGGAAGATTACTGGCGCGGGCAGACAACAACTTTTCTTGAGCAGGTAAAGGTTCTGCAGGAACCGCCTCTTCAGTTAACGCCAATGTATTAATGTGATATATCCAGGAGAGAATTAATCATGAAAAAAATTTGGCTGGCGCTGGCTGGTATGATTCTGGCTTTCAGTGCATCCGCTGCCCAGATCACCGACGGTAAGCAGTATATTACCCTCGATAAGCCCGTTGCCGGTGAGCCGCAGGTGCTCGAGTTTTTCTCGTTCTACTGCCCGCACTGCTATCAGTTTGAAGAAGTTCTTCATGTGTCAGATAACGTGAAGAAAAAGCTGCCTGAAGGCGTCAAAATGACGAAATACCACGTTGAGTTCCTGGGACCGTTAGGCAAGGATCTGACTCAGGCGTGGGCCGTTGCGATGGCGCTGGGCGTGGAAGATAAAATCACCGTGCCGATGTTTGAAGCGGTACAGAAAAACCAGACCGTCCAGACCGTGGCCGATATTCGTAAGGTCTTCGTTGACGCCGGCGTTAAAGGTGAAGATTACGATGCAGCCTGGAACAGCTTTGTGGTGAAATCCCTGGTGGCTCAGCAAGAGAAAGCCGCCGCTGATTTCCAGCTGCAGGGCGTGCCGGCTATGTACGTTAACGGTAAATACCAGCTTAACCCGCAGGGTATGGATACCAGCAACATGGACGCATTTGTTGCCCAGTATGCCGATACCGTTAAGCAGCTCGTTGAGAAGAAATAAAAAATAAACGCCGGTTACTGACCGGCGTTTTTCTTTTCTGCATCCACAATTATTTCTCCGCCTGCTGCATTATTTCCGTTAGCTGCCGATCTTTCTCTTCCCAAAGCCTGTTTAGCCAGCGCTGAAAGCGTCGCTTAAAGTTTTTGTCATTTACATAATCGCCGTGCAGCTCTTCCGTCACAGTCTCAAGGCTGACTCGCACCACAACCCGCGTTAATCGGCCGCTCAGCATGTCATAAAACGGCTTTTGGTTGTTTTCCGGATAGCATAACGTGACGTTCAAAAGCTTATCAAACTGCGAGCCGAGCACGTTTAATGCCATGGCAATACCCGCAGCCTTTGGCGCTAACAGATTCTGGTATGGTGAACGGGTCTGCTGTTGCTTTTCTTCCGTGAAACGAGAGCCTTCGACAAAGTTAACAATCGTTGTTGGATGCGCGCGGAATTTCTCGCAGGAGCGGCGAGTGGTTTCAACATCTTTGCCCCGGCGCTCTGGATGGCGGAGTAAATAACCTCGGGAATAGCGGCGCATAAAAGGCATATCCAGCGCCCAGCAGGCCAACCCAATAAACGGCACCCAGGCGAGCTGTTGCTTGAGGAAATATTTATTCATCGGGATATGTTTGCGAAACAGCACGCAAAGCACCACGATATCTGCCCAGCTATGGTGGTTGCTGATGAGCAGATACCAGTTTTTCTTATTCAGGCTATCCAGGCCCTGTACATCCCATTTAAGCCAGGGATTAAGACGCAGCAGCAGGGCCAGCCCTTCACACCAGCAGTACATCATGAAATTGCAAAAAACGGATATCGAGCGCCAGACCGCAGGAATAGGCACAAGAAGTTTAATCAACCCGGCGACGATGATTGGCACCGAGCAGATTATGGTGACTATGATAGTCATGGCGATACTCAGCGGGAGCGTTATCGCGGCGAGTAATCTCGACATAGTTAATTTATTCAGAAAGTTAGGCTGACAAAGAACGCGGTTAAACGGCGCAAGAGGCTGATTTTACCAGAAAATAGCGTAAATAACGGGTTTTACCAGAACAGAAAAATTTTCGGATCTTATATCCACATGGAACATTGAGTCGCCATGGTGTTATTAAAGCAAATTGTGAATGTATAACAAAATGATAAATAAGGAATAATTTGTTGATAGATGATTTAATTAACGATTGTTTGGCTGTCGTTATAAAAATATTCACAAAGTTATCCACAGGATGGCCCATAACGCGATCGAAAGGATCGCAGAATCTTTTCGACGAAATGCGGGAAAAATTCAGGATTTAATGCCCGTCTGTGGCATCCTTTACCGATAATCTGATAAACAGGCACGGAAATTATGGTTCAGATCCCAGAAAACCCTCTCATCCTCGTTGACGGCTCCTCTTACCTTTATCGGGCATATCACGCGTTCCCCCCGCTGACGAATAGCGCTGGTGAACCGACAGGCGCAATGTATGGCGTGCTGAATATGCTGCGAAGCCTGATCCTGCAGTATCAACCGACCCATGCTGTCGTCGTGTTTGATGCCAAGGGGAAGACTTTCCGTGATGAACTGTTTGAGCACTATAAATCTCATCGCCCGCCGATGCCGGACGATTTGCGTGCGCAGATCGAGCCGCTGCATGCCATGGTAAAAGCGATGGGCCTGCCGCTAATGGCTGTTCCTGGCGTAGAAGCCGATGATGTCATCGGTACCCTGGCGCGTGAAGCTGAAAAGGTCGGGCGTCCGGTACTGATTAGCACCGGCGATAAAGATATGGCCCAGCTGGTTACGCCGGGTATTACGCTGATTAACACCATGACCAACACTATCCTTGGCCCTGATGAAGTGGTGACGAAATACGGCGTACCACCGGAGCTGATCATCGATTTTCTGGCCCTGATGGGAGATTCATCGGACAATATTCCCGGCGTACCTGGCGTGGGAGAAAAGACAGCGCAGGCGTTACTGCAGGGGCTGGGGGGTCTTGATACGTTATACGCTGAGCCTGAAAAAATCGCCGGGCTGGCCTTCCGCGGCGCAAAAACGATGGCCGCAAAGCTGGAACAGAATAAAGAGGTGGCTTACCTCTCCTATCAGCTAGCGACGATCAAAACGGACGTTGAGCTGGAGCTGGGCTGTGAAGATTTGCTGGTTGCGCAACCCATCGCTGATGAACTGCTCACGCTGTTTAAAAAATATGAATTCAAACGCTGGATCACCGATGTGGAGTCCGGCAAGTGGATGCAGGTAAAAGGCGTTAAGCCTGCGGCGAAGGCGGTTGTAGCGGTGGCTGACGTGGCTGATGCGGAGGAGAAAACCGCGACGGCGCTCTCTTCTGAAAATTATGTCACGATCCTTGATGAAGAAACCTTGTTAACCTGGGTTGAGAGCCTGAAGAAAGCGCCGCTTTTTGCCTTTGATACCGAAACTGACAGCCTCGATAACGTATCCGCCAATATGGTCGGTTTATCCATCGCCATTGAGCCTGGCGTAGCGGCCTATGTACCGGTTGCCCATGATTATCTGGATGCACCGGATCAGATCCCGCGCGACCGTGTCCTTGAACTGCTGAAACCGCTACTGGAAGATGACAAGGTTCTGAAGGTTGGACAAAACCTCAAATATGACCGCGGTATCCTGGCTAACTACGGCATTGAACTGCGCGGTATTGCCTTTGATACCATGCTGGAATCCTACATTCTTGACAGCGTGGCTGGCCGCCATGATATGGATAGCCTCTCCGATCGCTGGCTGAAGCACAAAACCATTACCTTTGAAGAGATTGCGGGTAAAGGTAAAAACCAGCTCACCTTCAATCAGATCGCGCTGGAAGAAGCGGGCCGCTACGCGGCGGAAGATGCCGATGTCACGCTGCAGCTGCACCTCAAAATGTGGCCTGAACTTCAGCAAAATGAAGGCCCGCTGAACGTCTTTAAAAATATTGAAATGCCGCTGGTGCCGGTGCTATCCCGCGTGGAGCGTAACGGGGTGAAGATTGATCCGGCCGTGCTGCATGCGCATTCTCAGGAGATAGCCAAACGCCTGATTGAACTGGAGAAGAAGGCGTATGATATCGCGGGTGAGGAGTTTAACCTCTCTTCGCCGAAGCAGCTGCAAACCATCCTGTTTGAAAAACAAGGTATTAAGCCGCTGAAGAAAACCCCGGGCGGCGCGCCGTCTACCTCGGAAGAGGTGCTGGAAGAGCTGGCGCTGGACTATCCGCTGCCGAAAGTCATCCTCGAGTATCGTGGTCTGGCAAAACTCAAATCCACCTATACCGATAAGCTGCCGCTGATGATCAGCCCGAAAACGGGCCGGGTTCACACCTCTTATCACCAGGCGGTTACGGCAACGGGACGTTTGTCGTCTACAGACCCGAACCTGCAGAACATTCCGGTGCGCAACGAAGAAGGGCGGCGTATCCGTCAGGCGTTTATTGCTCCAGAAGATTATCTCATTGTCTCTGCCGACTACTCGCAAATTGAACTGCGCATCATGGCGCATCTTTCCCGTGATAAGGGCCTGCTGACCGCGTTTGCGGAAGGGAAGGATATCCACCGCGCGACGGCGGCAGAGGTCTTTGGTTTGCCGCTGGAGAGCGTCAGCAGCGAACAGCGCCGCAGCGCGAAGGCGATCAACTTCGGCCTGATTTACGGCATGAGCGCATTCGGCCTTGCGCGTCAGCTCAATATTCCACGCAAAGAAGCGCAAAAGTATATGGATCTCTACTTTGAGCGCTATCCGGGCGTGCTGGAGTATATGGAGCGCACCCGCACCCAGGCCAAAGAGCAGGGGTATGTTGAAACGCTTGATGGCCGTCGTCTCTACCTGCCGGACATCAAATCCAGCAACGGCGCGCGCCGCGCCGGTGCCGAGCGTGCGGCGATTAATGCGCCGATGCAGGGAACCGCTGCCGACATTATTAAGCGCGCGATGATCGCTGTAGATAGCTGGTTATTAAGCGAAAAACCGCGCGTGCGGATGATTATGCAGGTACACGATGAACTGGTCTTTGAAGTGCATAAAGACGACCTTGAGGCGGTTGCGAAAAAGATCCACGAACTGATGGAAAGCAGCACGACGCTGGCGGTTCCGCTGCTGGTGGAAGTGGGGAGTGGAGAAAACTGGGATCAAGCGCACTAAGTATTCGGTAAGGAAGGTCATTTCTTGTAAGTGAGTAACATAACTTATCGCATTTTGTGATGATCATTTGAATTTGCTATGTAAAGAGTGAAAAAAAACTACAAAAAATGCTTTATCCGTAACCGAAAGAAGAGTAGAGTTAAAGACGTAGGGTACAGAGGTAAGATGTTCTATCTTTCAGACCTTTTACTTCACGTAATCGGATTTGGCTGAATATTTTAGCCGCCCCGGTCATTTATGACCGGGGCGTTTTTTATTGCGCGAAAGAAAATTTTTTGCGTATCTATGCTGATGAGGCGGGCTACCCGGATAGAGCCTCACGCGCCGCTATCCGGAGAAGTTAGCGAGATTATTCGCCGTCTTCAGAGGCTTCCTGAGGAGGGATATCGTTATACCAGCTATCCAGCTTCTGCCGTAGTTTATCCACGCCCTGCTTCTTCAGGGAAGAAAACGCTTCGACCTGCACATCTCCGTTAAAGGCGGTGACCGCTTCACGAACCATGGCGATCTGCGCTTTTCGCGCGCCGCTGGCCAGTTTATCGGCTTTGGTTAGCAGTACCAGTACCGGGATATCGCTTTCCACCGCCCATTGGATCATCTGCTGATCGAGATCTTTAAGCGGATGACGAATATCCATCAACACAACCAGCCCTTTCAGACAGAGGCGTTTCTCCAGATATTCACCCAGCGCGCGCTGCCACTTGATTTTCATCTCTTCCGGAACCTGGGCATACCCATAGCCCGGCAGGTCGACCAGGCGCTTACCTTCAGCGACTTCAAACAGGTTAATAAGCTGCGTACGGCCTGGCGTCTTCGAAGTACGCGCGAGGCTTTTCTGGTTAGTCAGCGTGTTCAGCGCGCTGGATTTCCCGGCGTTAGAGCGGCCAGCAAAGGCCACTTCAATACCGGTATCGGCAGGAAGATGGCGGATATCTGGCGCGCTAGTGACAAAATGCGTCAGTTGATAATTCCAGTTGGTCAAGACGGTCGTCTCCGTTAAATCAGGCTTTGACGGGGATTATACCTGAACAACAGAAAAAGGCTGTTTTTACCGCACCTCATCGCTGTAAGTTAAAACCACAGTCTTTGTGAGACATTGGCTATTAGTTATATGAGAAATTCATGAGAAAAGTCTGATTAAAAATAATACAAACCTATATAAATCATTGCGTTAAAATGAAAGAAAATTCTGAAACTCGTTTTTTTTCTGTACAGTCGGTTGTAGGTTTCCCGCAAACCAGTAAAGTAGCGGTCAAGGGCGAGGATGCTAACAGGATTATGACTCAGGATGAGGAGTCAGGAAGCGCCAGGAGGCGAAGACTACGGATTGTCAGGATGACAAACGTCTGGAGACGTTTTAAAAGGAAATGGATGTAACAGGGAACGTTGGTAGCTAAAGGAAAGACAGGGTGTGTCGTTAGCTAACATGGAAAGTAGAAGCCCATTAAGGGTTGTCAGTGCGGAAAAAGGCGACAGAGTAATCTGTCGCCTTTTTTCTTTGCTTGCTTTCTGCTAGATTCCGCCTCAATTCTATACTGAAGAAAACGGCCTGAAGATTACACAACATGAAAAAACCGACATCCGTACCTCGCGGCAAGAAAAATCGCAAAACGCGTGAAGAATTGAACCAGGAAGCCCGCGAGCGCAAGCATCAGAAGAAGCATCGCGGCCACGCGGCAGGAAGTCGTGCGACCGGCGGCGACACCGCTTTAGCAGGTAAAAAACAAGGTCAGCAGCAAGATCCCCGAATTGGCAGTAAAAAACCAATCCCGCTGGGCGTGACTGAAAATGCACCGGCGATTAAGCAGCATAAACCAAAGAGCGAGAAACCTATGCTTTCACCGCAGGCTGAGCTGGATTTGCTGGAGAACGATGAGCGCCTGGACGCGCTGCTGGAACGTCTGGAAGAGGGCGGTACCCTGAATGCTGAAGAGCAGGCCTGGGTTGACGCCAAGCTGGATCGTATTGATGAGCTGATGCAGCAGCTGGGCCTCTCATACGATGATGACGAAGATGAAGAGCGCAAAGAAGATATGATGCGCCTGCTGAAGGGTGGAAACTAACATTTGCACCCCATCGGATTCCCGGTCCTGCTTATAACCCTTCTGGTTATATGTTATCTGCTGTGGTTATTCGTTAAACTACGACGGTTGTCGCGGCGTCAGAAATGGCTGCGCAACCGGCTCATTACCCGAGGTGCGGTTGGGCCGGGGCGGCGTACCCGCCGACGGTACCATCGGAAGGAGTGAGCATGTCTGTGCAGTTAATCGACTGGGATCTGGCCCTGATCCAGAAATATAACTATTCCGGGCCGCGTTATACTTCGTATCCCACCGCGCTGGAGTTTTCTCCAGAATTTGGCCCCGCTGAATTTGATGCGGCGGTAGCCCGCTATCCGCAGCGTCCCCTCTCGCTGTACGTGCATATCCCGTTTTGCCATAAACTCTGCTATTTCTGCGGCTGCAACAAAATCGTCACCCGTCAGCAGCATAAGGCCGACCAGTATCTGGATGTGCTTGAGCAGGAGATTATTCATCGCGCGCCGCTTTTTGCTGGCCGCAAAGTTAATCAGCTGCACTGGGGCGGCGGTACGCCAACCTATTTAAACAAGGCGCAAATTAGTCGCCTGATGGGTCTGCTGCGTACCCATTTCAATTTTAACGCGGATGCAGAGATCTCCATTGAGGTTGATCCGCGCGAAATCGAACTCGATGTCCTGGATCATTTACGCCTCGAAGGCTTTAATCGCCTGAGTATGGGCGTGCAGGACTTCAACAAAGAAGTGCAGCGCCTGGTGAACCGCGAGCAGGATGAAGCGTTTATCTTCGCGCTACTCAACCACGCGCGCGATATCGGCTTTACCTCTACCAATATCGACCTGATTTACGGTCTGCCGAAGCAAACGCCGCAGAGCTTCGCTTATACGCTACAGAAAGTGGCGGAGCTCAACCCCGATCGTCTGAGCGTATTCAACTATGCGCATCTGCCAACGCTCTTTGCTGCGCAGCGCAAAATCAAAGACGCCGATCTGCCTTCTGCAGAACAGAAGCTGGACATTCTTCAGGAGACGATTGTTTCGCTGACGGCCGCGGGATATCAGTTTATCGGCATGGACCACTTTGCCCGTCCGGATGATGAGCTGGCGATAGCCCAGCGTGAAGGTATCCTGCATCGTAACTTCCAGGGGTATACCACCCAGGGAGACACCGATCTGCTGGGGATGGGCGTCTCGGCGATCAGCATGATTGGCGATTGCTATGCGCAGAACCAGAAAGAGCTGAAGCAGTATTATCAGCAGGTTGATGAAACCGGAACGGCGCTGTGGCGCGGTATTGCGTTGACGCGCGATGACTGCATTCGTCGCGACGTGATTAAGGCGCTAATTTGTCACTTCCGTCTCGACTTCGCTGCGGTAGAAGCGCAGTGGGATCTTACCTTCGATAGCTACTTTGCCGACGATATGAAATTGCTGGCGCCGCTGGCCAAAGACGGGCTGGTGGATGTGGATGAGAAGGGCATTCAGGTGACGCCGAAAGGCCGGCTGCTGATACGCAATATCTGCATGTGTTTTGATACGTATCTGCGGCAGAAAGCGCGGATGCAGCAGTTTTCCCGCGTGATATAAAGCATACCCCCACTCCAGGAAGGAGCGGGGGTATTATCAGCTAAACAGCCCAACCATCGCCGCGCACAGAACGGCAGCTACCGCCGTCTGCGGCGTATGACCCGCTGCAACACCGCTCGATATAATATTAATAAATGACTCAAGCATGATTTCTCCCCCGTCTTTCCGGGCAAGATCATACTCAACGCATGGCAACAGTAAAGTACAAAATAGCAGCAGTTTGCGCTGGATGACTATTTTTTACTCGCCAGTGCGCTGCTACTCCATTCCCAACTCTTTTAGCTTACGCGTCAGTGTATTACGACCCCAGCCCAGCAGGCGAGCCGCCTCTTGTTTATGCCCCTGAGTGTGGCGTAACGCGGTGGTCAGCAGCGTGCGCTCCATCTCCGGCTGCGCTTCCGAGAGCAGGTTTTGATGACCGGAACGCAAAGCGCGATCGGCCCATTGCCCCAGCAGCGTGGCCCAGCTATCCGGCAGCATTTGCGTCGGGTTATCCGGTATCGCCGTTTCAAACAGCTCGCTGGGAAGATCCTGCGTCAGAACCTCCTGACCTGCGGCCATTACCGTCAGCCAGCGGCAGGTGTTTTCCAACTGACGTACGTTGCCCGGCCATGCCAGCCGGGTTAACGCCATCTCCGTCTCCGGATGCAGCTGTTTGGCCTCCACGCCCAGCTCACGGGCGGCGATTTGCAGGAAATGTCTCGCCAGTCGCGGGATATCTTCCCGACGCTCGCGCAGCGGCGGCAGATGGACGCGAATCACGTTCAGACGGTGGAATAAATCCTCGCGGAATTTTCCTTCCTGGACGCGCAGTTCAAGGTTCTGGTGGGTGGCGGCAATAATGCGTACATCCACCTTCACCGGCGCATAGCCCCCCACGCGATAAAACTGGCCATCGGCCAGTACGCGCAGCAGACGAGTCTGTACGTCCAGCGGCATATCGCCGATCTCGTCGAGGAACAGCGTGCCGCCGTCTGCCTGCTCAAATCGCCCCTGGCGCACGGTATTGGCGCCGGTAAAGGCCCCTTTCTCGTGGCCAAACAGCTCTGACTCAATCAGATCTTTCGGAATGGCCGCCATATTTAGCGCGATAAACGGCGCCTTGGCGCGCGGGCTGTGGCGGTGGAGAGCGTGGGCAACCAGCTCTTTACCGGTACCGGACTCGCCGTTGATCAGTACGCTGATTGATGAACGCGACAGGCGGCCGATAATGCGGAAGACGTCCTGCATGGCCGGCGCTTCGCCGATGATATCGGCCGTTGGGCTATTAATCGGCGCATTACGCGGCTGCTGCTGTTCCTGGTAATGGCTAATGGCACGATCAACCAGCGCCACCGCTTCATCGATATCAAACGGTTTCGGCAGATAATCAAAGGCACCCTGCTGATAGGCGCTGACCGCCGCGTCAAGATCCGAATGCGCCGTCATTATGATGACCGGGAGCATTGGATGGCGCTGTTTAATTTGCTTTAGCAGCGCCAGTCCATCCATTCCCGGCATGCGGATATCAGAAAGCAGCACATCCGGGGTTTTGGTCGTGAGGGCATCAAGCACCTCGTTGCCGCTTTCAAACGTTGTACAACTTAAGCCTGCCCCGGTGAGCGCGCGTTCAAGCACCCAACGGATGGAGCTATCGTCGTCAACGATCCATGCTATCCCTCGTTGCATAAACACCTCTACTTCCGAATAGGCAGGTACACCGAGAATTCGGTATGCCCTGGCCAACTGGTAAATTCAATTTTGCCGGAGTGCTGATCGATAAGGCTGCGGGCGATAGACAGCCCGAGTCCGGTGCCGCCTTCGCGCCCGCTCACCATCGGATAAAACAGCGTATCCTGTAAGTGAGACGGTATTCCCGGGCCGTTATCTTCAACGTCGATACGCGCAGCGAGGCGGTAGCGCACGCCGTGCAGGGTTAACTGAAAGGCCGTACGGGTGCGCAGAGTGATTTCGCCACCCTCCGGTCCCAGAGCCTGCAGCGCATTACGGACGATATTCAGCAGCACCTGTTCAATTTGGTCCGGGTCGTGCGGCAGTTCTGGCAGGCTGGGGTCATAGTCGCGAACCAGCTTGACGTTATCCGGCAGCTCCATCGACACAAGCTTTACCACCCGCTCAGCGACCTTGTGGATGCTTTCTGTTACGTGCATTCCGGGATGCTGTGGTCCCAGCAGACGGTCAACCAGATTTCTTAACCGATCGGCCTGTTCAATAATCACTTTGGTGTATTCCATCAGCGCAGGATCGGGCAGCGCTTTGCTCAGCAGCTGTGCCGCGCCGCGCAGACCACCCAGCGGATTTTTAATCTCGTGGGCCAGGCCACGCACTAAGTCGCGAGCGGCAATCTGCTGTGCGTGCTGTAGCTGCTCCTGGCTCAGACGGCGCTGATTATCCATCGGCGCCATTTCCAGCAGGATATAGCCTTCAGGCAGGCGTTGCGCCGTCAGGGAAAGGATGTGCGAGCGGCCATCAATGACCAGCGTCACTTCGTTATCGGTAAACCCTTGACCCGCAGCGAGGCTCTCCTGCATGAGGCCGATATTCAGCGAGAAATAGCTCAACAGCTCCGGCAGGGGCGTGCCGAATAATTTACGCGAACTTTGCGCCAGCAGCTGCTGCGCCGCCGGGTTCGCGTAATGCACCGCCAGGTCGTCATCGACCAGTAAGATACTGTTGATTAAAGAGTTAAGGATCTGCCCAGCATCGGGCAGTGTGCCTGTTGCCATTCGACAGTCTCCTGAAAATGAGTGCACTATTTTAGTGCAGTATAGCTTTTTATGTATAAAAAGCTCATGAGATCAGCGTGTTGGTGGAGAAAAAAGCCCATCCTGAGATGGGCTGAAAGTTTCCACGGCAACAAAACATCCTTGGTATCCCACGCCACAACACGGAATACCGCGGATTTACAGCAAAATTAGACGCTGTAGTACAGCTCGAACTCAACCGGGTGCGGAGTCATACGTACGCGGTCGTTTTCTTCAATACGCAGGGCGATGTAAGCATCGATAGCGTCGTTGGTGAATACGCCACCGGCGGTCAGGAATTCACGGTCTGCGTCCAGCGCGTTCAGAGCTTCTTCCAGAGAACCTGCAACCTGTGGGATCTCTTTCGCTTCTTCCGGCGGCAGATCGTACAGGTTTTTATCCATGGCTTCGCCCGGATGGATTTTGTTCTTGATACCGTCAAGGCCAGCCATCAGCAGCGCAGCGAAGCACAGGTACGGGTTAGCCGCCGGGTCCGGGAAGCGCACTTCGATACGGCGCGCTTTCGGAGAGGTGACAACCGGAATACGGATAGACGCGGAACGGTTACGGGCAGAGTAAGCCAGCATAACCGGCGCTTCGTAACCCGGGACCAGACGCTTGTAGGAGTTGGTGGTCGGGTTAGCCAGGGCGTTAATCGCTTTCGCGTGTTTGATAACGCCGCCGATGTAGTACAGCGCTTGTTCAGACAGGCCTGCGTATTTGTCGCCAGAGAACAGGTTTACGCCGTTCTTGGAGAGGGACATGTGGCAGTGCATACCGGAACCGTTATCGCCAAACATCGGTTTTGGCATGAAAGTCGCGGTTTTGCCGAAACGGTGTGCGACGTTGTGCACAACGTATTTGTAAATCTGAATTTCGTCCGCTTTTTTGGTCATGGTGTTAAAGCGGGTAGCGATTTCGT
>NZ_ALNJ01000115.1:0-3956 GCF_000293135.1 Klebsiella sp. OBRC7
GCCGATAATCGTCAGGCCGTTTTAACCCGCCGCCGCGAATCCATGGCGATCAGCACCACCGACGAGAGAATCAACAGCGTGCCCAGCCAGTCCGGGAGGGTAAAAGTGATGCCGAGCAGCAGCAGGGAGAGCAGGGCGCTACTCAGCGGCTCCGCGCAGCTGAGGATCCCCGCCTTCGCGCCGCCAATCTTCTGCGCGCCGTTCAGATAGAGGCTGAAGGTCAGCGAGGTGCCGATGACCACCAGGTAGAAAAAGGCCAGCAGCAGGCCGCCGGTCACCACAAAATGGTTGCCCTGTCCGGCGTAGAACGGCAGCAGCATGGCGCCGCCGAGCAGCATGCTCCAGCCGACAATCGGCAGCGTGCCGTAGCGGGCAATCAGCGTCGAAGGATAAGTCGTATAAAAAGCGGCGGCAAACGCCGAAGCAATCCCCCAGAACAGCGCCGTGGGGGAAATCGACAGCGTCGTCGGGTTGCCGTGGGTCACCAGCAGGAAAGTGCCCGCCAGCGAGGTGGCGATGGCCGCGAGCACCAGCGGGCTGGGGCGCGTTTTGCGGGCGATGGCAAACCAGGCGACGATAATCGTCGGCGACAGAAACTGCAGCACCGTCGCGGTGGCGGCGTTGGATTGCTCGATAGTCATCAGAAAGGTGTACTGCACGGTGAGCGCGCCGAACAGCGAAAAGATCAGCAGACTGACGGCGTCTTTGCGGTTTTGCAGGACGCGGAAAATCTTATCGCCGTGAAAGAACGAGAGCATCAGAAGGATCAGGCCGGCGAACAACAGGCGCGTCATGGTCAGAAACGGCGATGACATCTGGCTTTGTTGCATAATATATTGCGCGCATACGCCGGAACTGCCCCACAGCACGGCGGCGATCAGTACGTTCAGCATCCCTTTTTTGCTCGAGCCCATCTTTCCCTCAGGTGAAAATAGTGCGAAAGCAGTATCATAGCATGAGCACGCGCGGGAAGCGGGGCAGGAAATGGTAGCCGGATCCTTTATCAGATGGCCAGCAAAGCGTACCCCGGCCGACGTTGCCCGGTGGCGGCTGGCGCCTGACCGGGCCGACAGAAACGCGACGCCACGTGCAAAAAATATTTAGCATGGGGCGTCAGTGCCTCCCGCCATGCGGCGGATAAACTCAGGTTCACCGCCGTGCGCCAGACGCGCGCTCTAGCCTAAATCAACGTTTTTACTGCCGAACAGCCAGGTCAGGGCGAAGCCGCACAGATAAGAGACCGCCAGCCCGGCGGCATACACCGCCATTCCGGCGTAGATCCCGCTTCCGGAGGTCATCAGCGGCAGCGCCACCAGACCCGACGGGCCAAATACCGTATTCAAGCCGACCGGAAGCCCCAGCCAGGCGACAAGCCCGAGGAAGAAACCGCCGCAGGCACCGCCGAGGCAGGCGGTGATAAACGGCTTCATGCGCGGCAGCGTCACGCCGTAAATCAGCGGTTCGCCGATGCCGAGGAAGCCGGGAATAATCGCTCCTTTAATTTGCGTACGCAGCAGAGAGCCGTGCTTCGCCCGCCAGAACAGCGCCAGCGCCGCACCAACCTGTCCGGCACCGGCCATGGCCAGGATCGGGAACAGCGAGTTAAACCCCTGCGCATCCACCAGCGCGAAATAGACCGGCACGAAGCCCTGATGGACGCCGAACATCACCGCCAGCAGGAACAGGCCGGCCAGTACCGCAGAGCCGAACGGGTTACCGTTAAGGTGCAGAAACAGCCATGACATCCCGGTGAACAGCCAGCCGCCGATAGGCATAATGACGGTAAAGGTGATCGCGCCCATAATCAGCAGCGTCACCGCCGAGGTGAGGATCATATCGAGGTTGGCAGGCATGATGCGGCGTACCTGTCGTTCCACCCACGCGCCGATAATCGCGGCGATAAGCACGCCGATAATATTGCCGCGCGGGTCGATACCGTGGCCGAAGAAGGTCGAAATTCCGGAATAGAAGCCGCTGGTGGCTTCCGGGTTATAGCCGAGGACAAACAGCGCTGCGATGATGGCCCCGTTGACCCCGGAGCCGCCGAAGGCTTTCTGGGCGTTATAGCCGATCAGGATGCTCAGGAAGGTAAACATCCCCTTGCTGAACACTTTCATGTAGCCGATCAGCGCCATCAATGTCGCGTTTGGATGCGCGTTTTCGAGGACAAATATCTGCTCCGCCAGGGTGGCGAACCCTAACAGCAGGCCGACGGCGATAAAACCGGGAATGAGCGGGGTGAAGATGGTAGCGAATTTCGCGAGGAATTTTTGAATACCGCTGGTTTGCTTGCTCTTCAGCGCCTGTTTCTTTTCGGCGGCGACATCGGCCAGCGATGGCGCATCCGCCGGGGCCTCTTCCAGTAACGCATTCATCATTTCCGCCGCGGTTTGCGCCTTGCCGGGCCCGAGGACGACCTGGAACTGTTCATCGCTAACGATCACCCCCATTACGCCGTCAATCTGGCGGATGGCGGCGCTATCGGCCCGTGATTCATCGCGCAGGGTCAGGCGCAGCCGGGTCATACAGTTGCCCGCCTGCGCGACGTTCCCGGCTCCGCCAACGTGCTGCAGGATCCGCGCTATCATCTCTTTATTTATTTTTGCCATTGCAGATTACCTGTTGGTCAGCGGTCAGGAGTGGCTCAGCGCCTTGCGGATATAGCCGTTATTTTTTGCCAGCAGCGCCTGGGCATCCGCGGCGCTTAAATCAGCCAGCACCATCACAATTGCCGTTTTGCAGTGGCGATCGCACGCTTCCAGCGCGCTCTGGGCGGTTGCGCGATCGCATTCGGTCGCTTCCATAACGATAGACACCTGGCGCTCGATAAGCTTGGCGTTGGTCGCTTCCACGTCCACCATCAGATTGCTGTAGACCTTGCCGATGCGGATCATCGCCCCGGTAGAAATCATATTCAGCACCAGCTTCTGCGCGGTGCCCGCCTTCAGGCGCGTTGAGCCGGTCACCACTTCCGGACCCACGACCGGCGTAATGGCGACGTCCGCCAGCTGGGCCATTTCGCCGTGCGGGTTACAGCTGACGATGGCGACAAAAGCGTTCTGGCTGTGGGCATACTCCATCGCGCCGATGACGTACGGCGTGCGTCCGCTGGCGGCCAGGCCGACCAGCACGTCGCGGCTGCTAAAGTTCAGGTTCTGCAGGTCCATCGCCCCTTGCGCTTTGTTGTCTTCGACGTTCTCTACGGCGCTCAGTATGGCTTTATGGCCGCCCGCGATAATGCCCACCACCTGCTCCGGGCGGGTGCCGAAGGTCGGCGGACACTCGCTGGCATCAAGGATCCCCAGACGCCCGGAAGTGCCCGCGCCAATGTAAATCAGTCGACCACCCGCCTGCAGCGCCGCCGCGACCTTATCCACCACCTGGGCAATTTGCGGCAGATAGGGGGTGATGGCGTGAGCCACCTGCTGGTCTTCCTGGTTAATCACCGTCAGCATCTCTTCGGTGGTGAGGATATCAATGTTGGCGCTATTGGCGTTGCGACGCTCGGTCAGCAGTTTGCTCAGGTCGATACTCATAGGAACCTCTTTAGTCACGGTGGCGGGCAGTATAAGGAATTAATTATTCCTTTCCTGTGAAGGTTATCACGATTGGTGTTGAAGGAATAATAGGAGATTACAGTACTGACGGGAAAAATTGGGGTAATATAGTTGGAATATTTTATTACCCCGGAGGAGGTTATGCGATGGGGTGCGGCTTTTTCAGGCCAATCAGCAGCGCGGCCAGATAGCAAAGGGTCATCGCGAAGCTCATTTTGAGCATCGTTTCGCCACCGAGTCCGGCCAGCGGCGCGGCAATACCGCCGAACACAAACATCAGCGTGCCCATCAGGGCGGAAGCGGTGCCGGACTGGCGGGCGTGAATGGCGTTCATCGCTTCCGAGCCGGCAACGGTACTGATGCCGCTCATCATGGAAACGGTAAAAAACAGGCCGACCA
>NZ_ALNJ01000116.1:0-2315 GCF_000293135.1 Klebsiella sp. OBRC7
ATGTACCAGCGGGATTAGCCGTTGCCGCATCTGTACTGTCTACTGTTGGGTATGCAACTACCGAGAAGATGGAGCAGGCATTTTCTGTCCCAAGCATGACTGAGTATGGGTCTCTGGATCCCCTTTTCACTCTGGCCACTTTATACGACACATTGAAAACGCCAATGCGCTGGACGGGTCAAACTGGTGCTTACGGTGATCTGGACGCAAGCGTTTCAAACTATGTGAAGAACTGCGTAGGCAACGATATTATTCGTGGGTCTAAAACCTTTGCTTCAATGTATCGCTCTAATCAAGGTGTATCAGGGCTAGCCTCGAACGATTCCTTCCAGCGGGTTGTTATTTACGACAATGTACGTAGCGGCTGGTCTACCAGTACTGAAGAATCTTCAAATGGGGGCTCACTTTATACCTGTTCTGACGCGTACACGAAACTTAAAGGACTCGCTACCCAGAACGCTTCTAGCCTGGACTCAGCTTTTGCCAGCTCTTATACCGCATCCGGGCGCACTTGCGGTGGTGCGCCATGCTCAGGTTCAGGAAAAGCCCAGGAAGTACTGAATTTCTTCAACATAAGTGGCACTGATATTCGTGATTTCCAATTGATGTTGGTCATGTACCCTCATTTCAGGGAACTGCCAATGTACGGACTCGAAAGCTCATTTCGTGGTACTGCTGCTGTAACTCGCGCCCAAACCATGACTCAACAGGCATTCCAATGGTCTTCTTCTGGTTCATCATTCTTGAGCTGGATGGGTTCATTTATGCCGATTTTCCAGGGAATAATATACGCACTCGCACCATTTATGGCCTTCCTTTTCGGTCTGGGTATTATGGGTTTGCGACTGGTGATGAAGTACTTCCTCGTTATCATCTGGACATGGACTTGGCTTCCCCTCGCAGCGGTCGTCAACATGTATGTGTTAAACAGTATCCGTGATACGTCAAGCCAAATTCTTGTCAGTTCGGGTTCTGGCGGACTTAGCTTTGCTCAGCTTTATCAGCTCCTGTTTGAGACTCAAAAAAGTATAGGTCTTGCTGGTAATTTATACGCGATGATCCCGGCCCTGGGTGGATTCATTGTCTGGGGCAGTTCTGTTGCCTTTAACTCTCTTGCAAGCTCAGCAGCAGCACCTTCAGCTGCCGATACTAAAACTCTCGCACCTGATGTCACCAACGCTCCTGCGATAAACAGTCGTGGTTCCGATGTTGAATTTAACCCAACACAAGGAACTATCATGGGTGGGTCTTCTGGCACTCTCCCTGCCATTGACATGAAAAAGGTCGCTACTCACAACCTGTCCAGCGCTAAGCAAGAACTAGATTCAGCATCCAGTTCCTTGACTGCCCAATCTGGAGCAATGATTAGCCAGGTGGCCAGTAACATGAATTCTGGTGGACATTCGCAAGTTTATAGTGACGCTTCCAATGCAGCATTTGCCAGCCTGAGCAGCTCAGATCGTGCCCTTGTCAGTTCTGTGGCTAAAGAACAAGGTATTTCTGATATGCAGGCGCTTGTCTCTATCGCCAAAGGTGATGTGAGTGTCGGTGGCGGTGCGGGAAGTTCAAGTGCTGGTGTTGGTGTTAAAGGTGGAATGTCACGTTCAGAGGCAGAAAGCAGTGGCCTGAGTAATGACAACAGTGCTAAGTACGGTTCTACAGACAGCGCCTCGTCGCACAAAATAGACAGTGCGACCCAGTCACGCATCGTCAATACCGCAGCAAGTGCGATGTACCAGTCCTTATCGCAAGAAGGTGAGAGTTCTCAATCGACTCGTTCTTTTGCTGAGGCAAATCAAAGAATGCAGTCCGCACAAAAGAACTTCCAGGAAGCAAACTCCTTCGTTTCAAGTACCTCAATGGGCCAGACAATGAATGCTGCGCAACTTGCTACAGCCATTGGTCGTAATCATGATGCACAAGCAACATTGACTCAAACCCTCGCGGCGCACCCGGAACTGTCCAGCAAAATCGCCGGTGATGCAGCGAGCCTGACCTCTTTAGGTATGACTCACGAAGACGCGCATACCTTTGCTCAATTCAAAGCAGCCAGTGAACTTGGTGTTGCCGGTGCAGTAGCTGCCAAAGCCGGGTTCATTAACGCTGATTCCAGCCCAGTACTGACGACAACTGCATCTGAGCAATACCGTGGCGTGAGTGGTGGAGCTGAAAGCGCTGGTGGCCGCGCAGTTGCTGGTGCAGCGGACGTTGGCAACTCCGTTAATGCAGTAACAGGCCGATCTTACGGAGCGCTTGGTGAAGCACATGCGTCATCGTCTGATGGTTATGGGCAAGGCCAGGTTAATACTGTCGGG
>NZ_ALNJ01000117.1:0-2193 GCF_000293135.1 Klebsiella sp. OBRC7
AATCGTGCTTATCATCATGGCTGTTGCCGTGCTGAGCAGTTCGCTTATGGCAAAACCACAGGCTGTCTACAACGTCCAGGATACAACGACCATCAGTGACCATCAGCACGATAGCGATGAACCGCTGAATGAGCACGATCCGCTGCTGTTCCACTCGCACGGTAATGTGCACCACCTCAATGCCGATCATTCCCACGATCTGAACAAACTCTTCACCCTGACTGCTTTGCAGGCCTGGAACGCGGGCATACGGGCGACCTTTGCGCTGAGTTCAGAACAAATTCTGCGAATGCCACAGGCCACCCCCGAACGCCCTCCGAGATCCCTGTTTGCGTAATAACTGCTGTTAATTCGTTATTATTCAAACTGTAAGGATTTTGTATGAACACCTGCCTTAATTTACAAGGCCGGTTGAGCGGTGGCCTGTTTTCGACTCAGGCGCGTTCGGCTTGTCTGTTTTTCATATTGTTATTGCTTTTCTACAGCCAGGGTGCGGCCGCACATGGCGTAGCCGAAGGCGACAAAGGGTACATCCAGGAAATCACCGGGATTAACATCATCCCGTTTATCTACCTTGGCGCGAAGCATATGGTGACCGGCTACGATCACCTGCTGTTTCTGTTCGGCGTGATTTTCTTTCTCTACAAAATGCGCGATATCGGGCTGTACGTCAGCCTGTTTGCTATCGGACACTCCACAACGCTGCTCATTGGGACGTTCTTTGACATCAGCGTAAGCGCTTATCTCATTGATGCCATTATCGGACTGTCTGTGGTCTACAAAGCCCTTGATAACCTTGGCGCGTTCCAGCGCTGGTTTGGCTTTCAGCCTAATACGAAGATGGCGACGCTTATCTTTGGTTTCTTCCACGGCTTTGGCCTGGCGACCAAAATCAAGGAGTTCGAAATTTCCCCCGATGGCCTGTTCGTCAACCTGATTGCCTTCAATGTCGGGGTCGAGATAGGTCAGCTTCTGGCGCTGAGCGCCATCCTTATCATCATGAGTTACTGGCGGCAGACGGCGAGCTTTTTCCGCCATGCCTACACCGCCAATGTGGTGATGATGAGCGCCGGTTTCCTGTTAATGAGTTACCAGATTTGTGGCTACGTTTTAGCCTGAGGGAGAAAAGAGAATGTATAACACCGATTTACCGACCCGCGCAGAGCTGCCATCTGCGATGAAGCTGATGCAGTCCACTATCCTGGCGGCTATTGTTGCTTTAACGCTGCTGATAACCATCGTGATGCCTTCAGAATATGGTATCGATCCAACGGGCGTTGGCCGCCTGCTGGGCCTTAAACAGATGGGCGAAATCAAAACGCAGCTGGCGGAGGAAGCCGCCACGGACAAACAGGCGAGTACGAGCCAGTGGGGGCAGTCAACCACTCCGACGAATGAGCGCCCGGTGGCGGATAACCCGCCGACAATCACGCAAAACAACTACCCGGAGCTGAGCGTTCCGGCGACAACTCGTGCGCCAGAAGCCCCAACTGCCGGTTCTCAGCGCAATCAGCTGTTAATTACTCTGAAACCGAATGAAGCGGCTGAAGTTAAGATGGAAATGCGTAAGGATGCCCGGGTGACTTACCAGTGGACAAGCTCTGGACCTGTCAACGTGGATGCACACGGCGATCCGGTTAACGCACCGAAAGGGTTTTACCACGGCTATGGTAAGGACCGCCAGATAACCTCAAAGGATGGTGTGTTGCAGGCGGCCTTTGACGGTAAGCATGGCTGGTTCTGGCGAAATCGTGGTTCAAAGACGATTACTATCCAGCTTGATACCAATGGCGAATACCAGAGCATTAAGCGCGTAATCTGATTAATCGGGCCCGTATAATGCGGGCCCATCTTATTCATTCCGGCAATACAAGACTTTACACTTTCGCCTCTTACATCCTCCCCGGGGGGATGCTAATCTTTTCTCTATGTTATGAAGACTGCCTGAGAGAAACGCCAGCGATGTATCTGATGTTTAAACGTTCACCCCGTTATATTCTGATGATTGTCATCATGGCCGTTGGCATGATGATGTCGTCGATGGGCACGTTTGCGTCACACGGTACCAACGGCCTGACTGGTTACGAGATGAATCTGCATGATGCAGAAGTCACCATGACAGTGCAGGATCACTCCCACGACTCGGATATCCCTCAGTCTGGTCACGCAGGCCATCATCAGACAGACCATTTT
>NZ_ALNJ01000118.1:0-11222 GCF_000293135.1 Klebsiella sp. OBRC7
AACGCCATGTCGAAGAACACGTCGTCTGAAATGAAACTCACCCCGCCTGCCGCTGGCGCGCTATCGGGGCTGAAGGGGATGAACCTCCAGGTATTCGTGATGATCGCCGCTATCGTGGCCATTATGCTGTTTTTCACCTGGACCACCGAAGGCGCCTATCTCAGCGCGCGTAATATCTCCAACCTGCTGCGTCAGACCGCTATCACCGGCATTCTCGCGGTCGGCATGGTATTTGTGATTATTTCCGCCGAGATCGACCTCTCCGTGGGCTCAATGATGGGCCTGCTCGGCGGCGCGGCGGCAATCTTTGACGTCTGGCTCGGTTGGCCGCTACCGCTGACGATTGTGGTTACCCTGGTCCTGGGTCTGCTGCTGGGGGCCTGGAACGGTTGGTGGGTTGCCTATCGTAAGGTCCCCTCGTTTATCGTGACGCTCGCCGGGATGCTGGCATTTCGCGGTATTCTGATAGGCATAACCAACGGCACCACCGTCTCTCCCACCAGCCCGGCGATGTCGCAAATCGGCCAGAGCTATCTACCTGATGGTATTGGCTTTGGTATCGGCGTGGCGGGCATGGCGGCCTTTATCATCTGGCAGTGGCGCGGCCGTATGCGACGTCAGGCTCTCGGCCTCTCCACGCCCGCCTCCGCCTCAACCGTTGGCCGCCAGACGATCACCGCCGTTATCGTGCTGGGCGCCATCTGGTTGTTAAACGACTATCGCGGCGTCCCGACGCCGGTACTGATCCTCGCCGCGCTGCTGCTGGCGGGCATGTTTATGGCCACCCGTACCGCGTTTGGGCGCCGCATCTACGCCATCGGCGGCAACCTGGAGGCCGCGCGTCTATCCGGCATCAGCGTGGAACGCACCAAGCTGGCGGTGTTCGCCATTAATGGCCTGATGGTGGCGATTGCCGGGTTGATTCTCAGCTCGCGTCTTGGCGCCGGTTCCCCTTCCGCCGGCAACATCGCCGAACTGGACGCCATCGCCGCCTGCGTAATCGGCGGTACCAGCCTCGCCGGTGGCGTCGGCAGCGTTGCGGGCGCGGTCATGGGCGCTTTTATCATGTCCGCGCTGGACAACGGCATGAGCATGATGGACGTCGCCACCTTCTGGCAGTACATCGTTAAAGGGGTCATTTTATTGCTCGCTGTATGGATGGATTCCGCCACGAAACGCCGAAGCTGAGGGCTGTGAAAAAAAATGCCCGAATTATTTGCGCTACCGCCAAACTTAGGCACAAGTAGCTTGAAAAAATCCGGGCATTGGCCGGTATTGTATGGCCTGCAAGAGAGACCAGGAACAACACTATGTTTGAAAAGCGTCACCGTATTACGCTGTTATTCAATGCCAACAAAGCCTACGATCGCCAGGTCGTTGAGGGCGTCGGCGAATATTTACAAGCATCGCAACTGGAATGGGATATCTTCATTGAGGAAGATTTTCGGGCACGAATTGAAAACATCAAGGAGTGGTTAGGCGACGGCGTTATTGCCGATTACGACGACCCGGAAATTGAAAACCTGCTGATTGACGTGAATGTGCCGATTGTCGGCGTCGGCGGCTCCTTCCACCGCCCGGAGTGCTATCCGCCCGTTCACTATATCGCCACCGACAACGCCGCGCTGGTTGAGAGCGCCTTCCTGCATCTGAAGGAAAAAGGCATTAACCGCTTCGCCTTTTACGGCCTGCCCGCTTCCAGCTGTAAAGGCTGGGCCGCCGAGCGCGAACACGCGTTTTGCCAGCTGGTCGCCAGAGAGAAATATCGCGGCGTGGTCTATCAGGGTCTCGAGACGGCGCCGGAAAACTGGCAGCACGCGCAAAACCGCCTCGCCGACTGGCTGCAAACCCTACCGCCGCAAACCGGCATCATCGCCGTTACCGATGCCCGCGCGCGCCACGTATTACAGGCCTGCGAGCGGCTGCATATCCCCGTCCCGGAAAAGCTGTGCGTTATCGGCATAGATAACGAAGAGCTTACCCGCTACCTGTCGCGCGTGGCGCTCTCCTCCGTTGCGCAGGGCACCCGTCAGATGGGCTACCAGGCGGCAAAGCTGCTGCATCGCCTGCTGGAGAATGAAGAGCTACCGCTTCAGCGTCAGCTTATCCCGCCGATGCGCGTGGTAGAGCGCCGCTCCACCGACTACCGTTCGCTCACCGATCCTTCGGTCATTCAGGCGATGCACTATATCCGTAACCACGCCTGTAAAGGGATTAAAGTTGAGCAGGTGCTGGACGCCGTGGGTATTTCCCGCTCGAATCTGGAAAAGCGCTTCAAAGAGGAAGTCGGCGAAACCATTCATACGGTGATCCACAGCGAGAAGCTGGAAAAAGCGCGCAGTCTGCTGGTATCAACCACCCTATCGATTAACGAAATCTCCCAGATGTGCGGCTATCCGTCACTGCAGTATTTCTATTCGGTGTTTAAGAAAGAGTACGACGTGACGCCGAAGGAGTACCGCGACCGGCACAGCGAAGTCATGATGTAGCGCGCAAAGAAAAATGCCCGGGCTTACGCACCGGGCATCAATGATGACATGTAAGAGCAATTACATGTGCGCGGCTATCAACCGCTGGTTATCCTGATACATCGCGAAGAGATAGTTGTTATAGCTCGACCCTTTGGTCGAATAGCCCTTCAGCTTATGAATCATCGTGCTGGCGGTCACTTCCTGATCGGCTTTACGCAGCTGCGCACGCGATTTACGGAACGACGAGTAGGCCGGATGCGTATTCAGATTTCGGACATAGGCCTGAACGGACTCTTCCACCGAATCAAACTGGGAGTAGCCCTTCACCGCACCGCGGCAGTTTCCACCGCCACACTTCATACCAAATAAATTGTTGTTCACCCGCGCCAGCTTTGACGTTCCCCAGCCGCTTTCCGCCGCTGCCATGGTAGCGACCATGCTATTCGGGATAATGTCGACGCGCTCAAGCAGCGAGTTCCATGGAATATGGCGAGTATTGCCGGACCACTTCACTTTATAGCGAGAGGCGATCTCTTTCAGCCGCGTACGCTCGCTCGGCGACCAGCGCGCATCGTACTGCTTGGAAACAAGCCAGTTACGATCGGCGGTAATCACCTGATTCTGTTTCGTAATGTAAGGCATTACCGTCCGGAGAAACGCTTTTTTCCTTGGTGTCCCGGAAGGGTATTTTCGCAAATCAGGAAGTGAACTGCTCTTTACACTATTGCGAGAATACTCTTGTTTACTGCTTACCTTGCTTACTTTTACGGTGCTTTTCTTCTTAACTATTGGGGCTTTATGACTCGTTGTTGCTGTGTGTGTTGTTGCCAGCACACTACCTGAAAATATGCAGGTAAGTAACATGAGTATCGCGGCCCCATATCGTCGAATGGGAGTCGATATCATTAGGTCTCCTGGTCGGATGCAATCATTCCAACGCCTTGTTTTTCACAAAAAATCGATAGTTGAATCGCGAATAGTATCAAAAATACCCAGATGACGCACCCACAGAAATAGTCCAATTCCGAAAAGCTGTCATCTGAAATCGGTTTCCGCCCCATGACAACAGTACAAAAATGCGACAACCCTCGCATTTTTTGCTTGTTTTTTGAACGCGATCACTCACCCTTTTTCATCCTCCCTGGAAAAGCGCCGGTGGGATGAGTTCATTAGGCAGCCAGACGCGCAAACTGAACAAAAAACCGCACACAGGACTCCGGAATGAAACTCGCTGCGCTTGCGTCGCTGCTGTTGCCTGGGATGGCCTTCGCCGCCTGGACTACCGCAGATTTCCCCGCCTTTACCGAAGAAGGCACCGGCAGATTTATCAGTCAAAACGAGGTAGCAAAGGGTACGCGCCCTCTGCGGATTAATTTTGACCAACAGTGCTGGCAGCCTGCCGGCGCGATCAAGCTCAACCAGATGCTGTCTATGGAGCCTTGCCGGGATCCGGCGCCGCAGTGGCGCGTATTCCGCGATGGCCGCTATACCCTGGAAGTCGATACCCGTTCAGGTACGCCAACCATGATGGTCTCTCTGGAGGAGAAACAGACCGCCGCCGCCGCGCCGCAGATGAAGCAGTGTCCGAAATGGGATGGCAAGCCGCTCACCATTGACGTCAGCAAATCCTTCGCCGAAGGCAGTAAAGTTCGCGATTTCTACAGCGGTAATATCGCGACCGTCAGCGGCGGTAAAGTTACCCTCCAGCCGGCGTTTAACAGCAATGGTCTGCTGCTGCTTGAACGCGCGGAAACGGAAGCCGCCGCGCCGTTCAACTGGCATAACGCCACCGTCTATTTCGTGCTGACCGATCGCTTTGTCAACGGCAACCCGGCCAACGACAATAGCTATGGCCGCCATAAAGACGGCATGCAGGAAATTGGCACCTTCCACGGCGGCGATCTGCAGGGCCTGACCAGCAAACTGGATTACATCCAGCAGCTCGGCGTTAACGCGCTATGGATCAGTTCGCCGCTGGAACAAATCCACGGCTGGGTCGGCGGCGGTACGAAAGGCGATTTCCCGCACTACGCCTATCACGGCTATTACACCCAGGACTGGACGAAGCTGGATGCCAATATGGGAACGGAAGACGATCTGCGCCGCCTCGTCGATGAGGCCCACAAGCGCGGGATCCGCATTCTGTTCGACGTGGTGATGAACCATACCGGCTACGCGACCCTGGCCGATATGCAGGAGTTTCAGTTTGGCTCGCTGTACATCCAGGGCGACGAGCTGAAAAAGACCCTCGGAGAGCGCTGGACCGACTGGAAGCCCCGCGCGGGACAAAGCTGGCACAGCTTTAACGACTACATTAACTTCAGCGACAAAGCCGGTTGGGAAAAATGGTGGGGTAAAAAGTGGATCCGCACCGATATTGGCGATTACGACAACCCCGGATTTGATGACCTGACGATGTCGCTGGCCTTCCTGCCGGATCTGAAAACCGAATCCACGGCGCCATCCGGCCTGCCAAACTTCTATCGCCATAAGCCGGATACCGCGGCCAAAGCGATCCCCGGCTATACGCCGCGCGATTATCTGACCCACTGGCTGAGCCAATGGGTGCGCGACTACGGCATCGACGGCTTCCGCGTCGATACCGCCAAGCACGTCGAGCAGGCCGCCTGGCTGCAGTTAAAAACCCAGGCCACTGAAGCGCTGGCGGAATGGAAAAAAGCCAATCCGGATAAAGCGCTGGATAATGCGCCGTTCTGGATGACCGGCGAGGCCTGGGGCCACGGCGTGATGCAGAGCGACTACTATCGCCACGGTTTTGACGCAATGCTGAATTTTGATTATCAGGATCAGGCGGCGAAGGCGACAAGCTGCCTGGCGAATATCGACCTGACCTGGCAGCATATGGCGGATAAGCTTCAGAATTTCAATGTGTTAAGCTATCTTTCCTCGCACGATACCAGCCTGTTCCGCGAAGGCGGCAGCACGGCGGCGGAATTGCTGCTGCTCGCGCCTGGCGCAGTGCAGATCTTCTACGGCGATGAATCCTCGCGGCCGTTCGGCCCGACCGGCTCCGATCCGCTTCAGGGGACGCGCTCAGATATGAACTGGCAGGACGTCAGCGGCAAAGCCGCGCGCAGCGTGACCCACTGGGAGAAACTGGGCCAGTTCCGCGCCCGTCATCCGGCGATTGGCATGGGTAAACAAACCACCCTATCGATGGCGAAAGGCTACGGCTTTATTCGCGAGAACGGCGATGACAAAGTGATGGTGGTATGGGCAGGTCAACAGTAGCCTTCTGACCCAAGGCTCCCCTGACACTCGGGGGAGCCTCTTCAGAACAAAAATCCAAAATTTATTCCTTTATCAGCATAAAAACAAAATATCTCACTGATACCTCGATTTGCACCCTGTCTGCGCTGGCGTTATGGTTACCCACTTTCCTGGAATACCGACAGACTAATCGCGATGACATTTTCACTTTTTGGCGACAAATTTACCCGTCATTCGGGCATCACCCGCTTGATGGAAGACCTCAATGACGGCCTGCGTACCCCGGGCGCCATCATGCTGGGCGGCGGCAATCCTGCGCAGATTCCGGAAATGAATGATTACTTCCATAGCCTGCTGGCCGACATGCTGAACAGCGGCAAAGCCCTTGATGCGCTTTGTAATTATGACGGTCCGCAGGGTAAAAGCGAGCTGCTGGCCCTGCTGGCGCAGATGCTGCGTGATGAACTGGGTTGGGAGATCGAACCACAGAATATTGCACTGACAAACGGCAGTCAGAGCGCGTTTTTCTACTTGTTTAACCTCTTCGCAGGCCGTCGCGCGGATGGAACCACCCGTAAAGTGCTGTTTCCGTTGACGCCCGAGTACATCGGCTACGCCGATGCCGGCCTTGAAGAAGATCTGTTTGTCGCTACTCGCCCGAACATTGAACTGCTGCCGGAAGGCCAGTTTAAATACCACGTGGATTTCGAACATTTGCAGGTCACGGATGAGACGGGAATGATCTGCGTTTCCCGCCCCACCAACCCAACGGGCAACGTGATCACCGACGATGAGCTGATCAAGCTGGATGCGCTGGCCAACCAGCACGGCATCCCGTTGGTGATTGATAACGCCTACGGCGTTCCGTTCCCGGGGATTATTTTCAGCGACGCCAGGCCGCTGTGGAATCCGAATATCGTGCTGTGCATGAGCCTCTCCAAGCTGGGCCTGCCGGGTAGCCGCTGCGGGATTATCATCGCTAACGAAAAAATCATCACCGCCATCAGCAATATGAACGGCATTATCAGCCTCGCCCCCGGTGGAATGGGGCCGGCCATGATGTGCGAGATGATTAAACGCAACGATCTTCTGCGCCTGTCGGAAACGGTGATTAAGCCGTTCTACTACCAGCGCGTGCAGGAGACTATCGCCATTATTCGCCGCTATTTGCCGGAAGATCGCTGCCTGATTCATAAACCGGAAGGCGCGATTTTTCTCTGGCTATGGTTTAAGGATCTGCCGATTTCTACCGAGCTGCTGTACCAGCGCCTGAAAAAGCGCGGCGTCCTGATGGTGCCGGGCGACTACTTCTTCCCGGGCCTGGATAAGCCGTGGCCGCACACGCATCAGTGCATGCGCATGAACTATGTGCCGGACCCGGAGAAGATTGAAGCAGGCGTGAAGATTCTCGCCGAAGAAGTTGAACGCGCATGGGGTGAACAGAGCGCGTAAACGGGCGCCAGAATCCTGAATAATCCAGATATATTCCCGGCTCGCGCTGCGCTCAGCCGGGCTACAGGCTTCCAGCGATCTGCGGACAGGTAGCCCAGACAAGGCGCGCCAGCGCCGCCTCCGGGAACACGCCGTAAGAAGGCATCATCGCTACATCACCAGCGCCATCCGCTGGCGACGTTCAGCGGCTATTCTCTCCAGCTCCATAGGTTCCATGCAGCGCAGCGCCTGCGTCGGGCATGCCGCCACGCAGGCCGGGCCTTCTTCACGATGGCTGCACAAATCGCACTTCAGCGCCTGTACGCCCTCCTCCACCCGTATCACCGTCATCGCGCCATAGGGGCACGCCACCATGCAGCTTTTGCAGCCGATGCAGCGGCGCTGATCCACGCGCCAGACCGAATTTTCCCGGCGGATAGCGCCCTCGGGGCAGACGTTGGCGCAGGGCGCATCTTCACACTGGCGGCAAAGCGTCGCCGTCGAGAGTTCGTCATTTTTCACCACGCGGATCCGCGGCGCAAAGCGCATGGCGGAAACGCCAGAACAGTCCTGGTCCCGCTGATGGGATACCACGCAGGCGACTTCACAGGTACGGCAGCCGATGCACTTTTGCGCATCCGCGATAATAAACCGGTTCATCCTTGCTCCACTGGGGATAAAAACGCAGAGTGCCAGAAAAAACCGCTTCCGCGCCTTGATCCTGAATGGAGTCAGCGGCGTTTTCTCTCAGATGCCCGGGACAATTTGGTCATCTGCCTTACCCTTCCCGCACGGAAAAGCCCAGTTCGCGAGAAATCGCCTCTGCCGTATCGCGCAGCGGCTTGAGTAAATTCTTCTCTCCTACCTGCTTGAGGCGCGATGTTGATAAGGAGATAGAAATGGCATAAGGCACGCGTCCATGAATATCGAAAACCGGGACAGCCAGGCACGACACGCCCAGCTCGTTCTCTTCCCTGTCCATCGCCATTTTGCGCTCGCGGATCTGCGCCAGCTCTAGATTCATGGCGGGTAACGTGGTGATGGTATTACGGGTGAGCTGCTGGATGATGTCCTGGTGCGTGTCCCAATAAGTCTCAACATAATCAGGGTGACCAAACGCCATGTAGATCTTCCCCATCGCCGAACAGTACAGCGGCATATGCTGACCAATATAAGCGCGCGTACGCAGCATGCCAGTGGTCGGCTCCAGCTTATAAATCAGGATGGCGTGGTCATCTTCACGGCTGGAGAAGTTCACCGTCTCGCCGGTGGCCAGATTGAGCGCCTCAAGATGCGGCGCCGCGACGTGGATAATATTCAGCGACGACAAAGCCTTTTGGCCAACGGCGATAAATTTTGTCGTCAGACGATAGCTCCCCGCCGCCGGGGCAGGCGTCACGTACCCGCAGGACTGCAGCCCCTGTAATAAGCGATGAACGGTACTTTTGTTCAGTCCCGCCAATTCCGACAGGTGCGCCAACGGGCAGCCGTTCGGATAGTTACTCAAAATTTCTATCAACGTCAGGCCACGAAACAGGCTCTGACTTCCTGCTGGTTTCTCTTTTTCATCGTTCAGGTTCATCAGAAATACCCCTCCTTTTCCTGGCACTCAGATGGTAGCTCAAAGTGTGTTGTAGTTCACGATCTCAACATAAAAAGCATAACATTTTGATTTTAATGATTTTTAAAAAAGTTACATATCGTTGCCTTGTTAATTTTTGATCTATATATTTGGAATCAGATTTCGCATTGTGAAATTTAGAGATAAAAAAACATACCATCATTTTTAAGAACCGACCAGGGGAGCTGGGATGAAAGTAACTTTCGCAGAGTTAAAAGAGGCCTTCTATCGTGTGCTACGGTCACGAAATATCACGGAAGAAACGGCGGACGAGTGCGCTGAAATGTTCGCCAGAACAACTGAGTCCGGAGTCTATTCCCATGGTGTTAACCGTTTTCCGCGTTTCATCCAGCAGTTAGATAACGGCGACATTATCCCTGAAGCTAAACCGCAGCGGGTGACCAGTCTCGGCGCCATCGAACAGTGGGATGCCCGGCGTTCCATCGGCAACCTGACGGCGAAAAAGATGATGGATCGGGCCATTGAGCTGGCCTCCGGGCACGGTATCGGTTTGATCGCACTGCGTAATGCCAATCACTGGATGCGCGGCGGTAGCTACGGCTGGCAGGCGGCGGAAAAAGGCTATATCGGCATTTGCTGGACCAACTCCATCGCCGTGATGCCACCCTGGGGCGCTAAAGAGTGCCGCATCGGTACCAACCCGCTGATCGTCGCCATTCCGTCGACGCCGATCACCATGGTGGATATGTCGATGTCGATGTTCTCCTACGGCATGCTGGAAGTTAACCGCCTTGCCGGCCGCGAACTGCCCGTGGATGGTGGATTCGACGATGAGGGTCATCTGACCAAAGAGCCTGGCGTAATCGAAAAAAATCGCCGCATTTTGCCAATGGGCTACTGGAAAGGCTCCGGTCTGTCCATCGTGCTGGATATGATAGCCACTCTGCTTTCTAACGGTTCCTCCGTTGCTGAAGTCACCCAGGAAAACAGCGATGAATATGGCGTTTCGCAGATCTTCATCGCCATTGAAGTGGATAAACTGATCGACGGCGCAACCCGTGATGCCAGGCTTCAACGGATTATGGATTTCGTCACCACCGCTGAACGGGCAGACGAAAACGTGGCCATTCGTCTGCCTGGTCATGAATTTACGAAACTGCTGGATGAAAATCGCCGTAACGGCATCACCATTGACGATAGCGTCTGGGCTAAAATTCAAGCGTTGTAGGGAGTTAAAATATGATCTTTGGTCATATCGCGCAGCCGAATCCATGTCATCTGCCAGACGCGATTGAGAAAGCGCTTCACTTTTTACGCACCACAGACTTTCGCACGTACGAACCCGGCGTCGTGGAGATTGATGGTAAAAATATTTACGCGCAGATCATCGATTTAACCACACGTGATGCCGCCGAAAATCGTCCCGAGGTGCATCGCCGCTATCTGGATATTCAATTTCTGGCATCGGGTGAAGAGAAAATCGGTATTGCTATTGATACCGGCAATAATGAAATAACCGAAGACTTACTAGAACAGCGCGATATTATTTTTTATCACGATAGTGAACATGAGTCGTTTATTGAAATGATACCGGGAAGTTACGCGATTTTTTTCCCGCAGGATGTTCATCGGCCAGGCTGTAATAATAATATCGCTACGCCAATCAGGAAAATAGTCATTAAAGTTGCAATAGCGGCTTTATAGAAAATTATTTTCAGGAGCACACTATGAACTCGAATAATACCGGTTACATTATCGGTGCGTACCCCTGTGCCCCCTCATTTCACCAAAAGAGTGAAGAGGAAGAGACGGAATTCTGGCGACAGCTCTCCGCTACCCCAAACATTCGTGGGCTTGAGCAGCCCTGCCTTGAACATCTTCATCCGCTCGGCGACGAGTGGTTATTGCGCCATACCCCGGGACACTGGCAGATTGTCGTTACCGCCATCATGGAAACCACGCGCCGCCGCGGTGAAAACGGCGGCTTTGGGCTGGCATCCAGCGACGAAGAGCAGCGCAAAGCCTGCGTGGAGTACTATCGTCACCTGCAGCAGAAGATCGCTAAAATCAATGATAAGACCGCCGGAAAGGTTATTGCCCTTGAGCTTCACGCCGCCCCGCTGGCGGGCAATGCCAACGTGGATCAGGCTACCGACGCCTTTGCCCGTTCATTAAAAGAGATTACCCGCTGGGACTGGTCCTGCGAGCTGGTGCTGGAGCACTGCGACGCGATGACCGGCACCGCGCCGCGCAAAGGATTTTTGCCGTTAGAAAACGTGCTGGAAGCCATTGCCGACTACGACATCAGCATCTGTATCAACTGGGCGCGCTCTGCCATTGAAGGGCAGAATAGTCGTTTGCCACTAACCCACGTGCATCAGGCCAAACGGGCAGGAAAGCTCGGTGCGCTGATGTTCTCCGGCACGACGCAGAGCGGAGAGTACGGTGAGTGGCAAGATCTCCATGCTCCATTCTCACCTTTCTGCTCGCAAAGCCTGATGACCGAG
>NZ_ALNJ01000119.1:0-48591 GCF_000293135.1 Klebsiella sp. OBRC7
GCAGCTGACGAAATTAAAGAACGAATTGAGTTATTAGGTGTAGATACATCACGGTTATGGATCGGAACAATTCATTCTTTTTGCTACGAATGGCTACTAAAACCGTATTCTATCTATCATAAAAACCTCAAAGATGGGTTTAAAATACTTAATAGCTATGATTCAGAAGTATTAATTACTAATATTTGTTCAAATTACAAGAGTAAAAAAATAAAATTTTACGAATGTAATCATTACTATACATCGGAAGGAATTCAACTATCTGGACATATCAAAAAGCAGGAGGCCATAAGAAATATACTCGAAGAGTATCATCTTCAGCTAAGTAGAAATAATCAGATTGATTTTGAGCAAATGTTATATTTCTCATTTCAGTTGATAAGTAAAGAATCTATATCAAAAATATTGAGTGGTATTTTTTCCTACATATTTATAGATGAGTTTCAAGATACTAAAGAAATTCAATATGCCATTGTTGCAAAAATAATTAAATCTAGCAAAGGTGAAATTGATGCTTTTATTGTTGGAGATCCTAACCAAGCTATATACGGATCATTAGGAGGATATGCAATATCACAAGAAAAACTGGATGAAATGACGGATTCGCATTTCTCCTATATGACCCTAGATAAGAATTATAGAAGCTCAAAAAAGATAATAGATTTCTATAGAAATTTCAATGTATTACCGAGTACGACAAGTTCGGAAAGTGAGCTAAAGAGTTACAATAGTCTTATAACGTACAATCAAATAATTAATAAGGTAAATTTAGTTGATCATATAAGCAAGTATATTGAGTACAATATTAACCAGCTAGGCATTGAGCAGAAGGAAATATGCATTCTTGCACCATGGTGGATGCACCTTGCTGCTTTAACGAGAAATTTAGTTACAAGTCTTCCAAACTATAATTTTGATGGACCTGGATTAGTCCCATTTTCTAGAGATATAGATAACTTCTGGTACAAGATCACTCAAGTAATTCTTACTGAACCATCGCCAAATATGTACGTTAAACGAATGAGATGGGTAAATGATATCCTATCAGAAATGAGTTTTTCTCAGGTAGATATTCAAAAAATAAATCCAAAAAATATTTTTGAATATCATAAATGATATAAAAATCGATGATGTAGATGGATTGAATTACCTAAAAAATTTCTTTTCAGAATTATTTAATAAAATAGAGGTTGATATTCGCTTGTACCCTCTTTTACAGGAACACTACGAGTCTTTCTTTAAAAGCTCAGAAGATAGAATTAATCGATTAAAAAAAGATAATGAACATTTTGCCACTGACATAAATGCATTTCGTAATGCATTCAAGCCAAAAACCGGTATTAAAGTGTCAACAATTCATGGCGTAAAAGGTGGTGAATATGACACTGTTATATCATTCGGATTATTACAAGATATGGTTCCAAATTTCAATGACTCATCCGATGATAGCACAAAAAAACTATTATATGTTATCGGATCGAGAGCAAGAAAAAATTTGCATCTTATATCTGAAAGAGGACGAAAGAGTAGAGATCAAGAATACAAGCCTACTAAGGTTCTATCTGGAACAAATTACACCTATGACCTAGATCCTTTTTAAATCAAGTTAAAAGTAACATATTAAACAATAAGCATAGGTGAGCATCATTTGTATTAACTTAGACCTGATTTGACAGGTGCTGATTATTTATACAGGCATCTGTCAGATTACATCTGGTTTAAATCCTTCTCTGACCAGATGCGTTTTACATCAAGTAATGTTTCCATTGGTGTCCGTCCACAGCACATTTTCCCCTGATGAGTTCGCTCATTATTATAGTGAGCCAGCCATTCATCAAGATCCGACTATAATGTTTCGATATCACCGTACAGCTTTTTGCGGAACGTTACCTGATAAAATTTTTTCAGTATTGTTTTGTGGAACCGCTCGCAGATGCCATTAGTCTACGGCGACAGCAAGTTTTATTAGTCGAAAGTAATGAGAGAAACGTTGAAAATGCCCTGGAGAACGTCTTGATAGTTATTTTTAAGTCTACTGAAAAGGCTGACTCCTGGCTGGGTAATAGCCTTATGGCCCAGGATGTTTTGCAACAATTTTCCCAGTCGTATTATCCAGTCGGTACTGCGAAATAGTTCCGTCCACAATGTGTTGGATCACCGCCTGAACTGTAGTCAATGGGACATTAAACCACTCTCTGGGAGCATAGACCTGACCGTTGTGGCTTTTGAGCGTAATATTGAGCCGACGGGCAGCAAGGAAACCATGTACCAATGCCTCTAATTTTTGGGCATTGAGGTTAAAGCACTGGCTGGTAGCCACAATCCTGACTGGTGCTTCGAGGAAAGTGCGGTCTTTCTGGGCATGTTCAATGCGTTGTTCCACGGTTGTTTCGGTAAAGCCAATCTTGTAAAGGCTTTGTTTATAAGGAATAAGCGCTGGGTCTGTACTCGTGGTGGCGAGCACATAAACCAAGCCGGTCGGCACCGCAGTATCTGATGGTTGCAACGTCTCGCCATTGAGTTGCACCTTGCGCCCTTCTTTATCTCTCACCAAGCCGTGAGTTAAGGATTGATAGAGCATGTTCATTTCGGTGCCATTCTCAAATATCAGCCGCAATCGGGCGTTGTAGGTCCGATATTCTTCCAAACGTTCACCAGCACTATGCACATACCCGAGTAACCCATTAAGAATAAAAAAATCGCCTTCAATAATTTTCAATTTATGCGTAAAACGCTCAAGACCAAAAGCCCCATCTTTTAAGCCTTTATGCAGGCGACGAAACAGTGGTTCGAAACGCGGGAAGTCGTGACAAGGCTGGCGCTGGGCAATTTCATCTGGCTGCTCTTTTTTGTCAGCGGAAACATACTGTAAGCTGAAGATGTCAGGTTCCGCAAAATCTAATAAACCGTCCTCGTCGTCGGCAAAAATATCCTCTAAAGAAGTCACCAGTTCTGATTTGTTGACGTAGGGTATTGGCTCTGGTTCAGCGACTAGCGGGGTTCTATCATTTTCAAGATGATTTGAAGCCAGAAGCCCCCGGCAATCCAGCGTTTGCAACGAAGCGCATATATCGGGGTTTTCTTTAATGATGCGCAATCGTCTTGCCAGGCGTTTCTCATCAAGAGAAGCGGTGCTGTTTTCTGTTGGCAGACGACCATGCCGATCGTAAAACGCGGCAATTTCGGCAAACTGATTGCCAGCCAAATCGACAGGACTCGCTTTGTTATTCAGGGGGTGAACATCCAATAAACAGAGATCATCTTCTTCACTGAGGATCTCATCTAATGTTGATTTGGCCGCTAATCGTGTTGTCGATAACCGGATCATTTTACTGCTCCTGATTAGCCAACTTCTGTTGCTTCATTTTGCGGATAAAGGCCAGCGCTTCGGCATAACGCTTCTCAATCGGATCACTGGCATTTAGCGATGGCCCTCTCTGTTGTTCTCGGGTGAACTGCTTGATCTTAGGCCAAAGGATAATTGCCTCTTCTTCGGAGACCTGCGATCGGCTGGCACTTACTGCTTCCTGAATGGTTTTCAGCATAGGCGCAGTTACCGATTTAGAGAGAATTTCATAAGCACCATGGAACGGATTTACCACATCTATCAGATCTATATCCAGATTATCAATACAGATGAACTTTTCACCCATTTTCAGGAACTGTTTACCTGCGATACTGTTAACTGATTCTTCTTCAGCACCATTTGCCATATCCACATTGGCATCCTGCGGCAGGTTTTCCCAATCAACCACGCCTCCTTTCTGAGTGATCAACATACTTTGCAATACCCCCAGACGTACCTGTTCCTGTTCTTCTTCGGTCAAATCTGGGTAAAGCGTTTGAATCACTGCTGGCAAAGCTACTTGAGTAACGGTTTCGGGAGGCGTGGTTTCACTGATTGCCTCTTTGACCAACTGCTCGTTAGCCATCAGGGTCGCCATAATTTCATTCTTGTCACTGTTCAGAATATCCAACACTTTCGGGGATACTGGTGAGGTTGCGGAATCATCTACGAGCAAAGTATTGGGAGGCAGTGGCTGACCGTCCCATTGAGAACGAGGCTTAAACTGGATGTTGGGAGCCAGGATCTGCTCCATCAATAACGACGTGGTGATCGCCTTAAGCATATTATTGACCGATGCCTTCACATCATCATCCTGTGCATCGGGTTGAGCGATGAGATTGGTAAACTGAGCATGCGTTTTTCCCGTACAATCTCGGGTCGCCCGGCCGATAATCTGCACAATTTCTGTCAGAGAACTGCGATAGCCAATAGTCAGCACATGTTCACAGTAAGGCCAGTCAAACCCTTCTTTCGCCATGCCTAAGGCGATGATGATGTCCATGTCATCAGCCGCTTTGATATTACGTAAATACGCCTGGATTTTGGGGCGTTCGTTAGGATTATCATCAACCAGATTGGCTAATTTGATCTCACGGTCATTTTTTCCCGCAATATGGTAAACCCCAGTCAGAGGATCGCGTTTTATCACGTTGCCAATCACATCGATGATAGAATCAACCTCTCCGTATTTATCTTTGGTTGATTCACCGGAATTGACATTCGGAATATGAATAATCGTTTTTTTGCTGATATCGAGTACCGAGGGCAATGCATCAATATAACGCCCCTGATAAAAATGATAACCAATCCCCAGAGATTTAAGATATTGATAGCCGTTTAGCTGCTCGTAATAGGTGTATGTCACCTTAGTAAACAGTGCCTCATCCTCAGGCAATAGGATCGGCACGGTATCGCCTCGGAAGTATGAGCCGGTCATAGCAATGATATGCGCACTCGATTTTTTTATGAGCTCGTCAATAAGATTACCAAGCCGGTTATCACCATCGGCAGACACATGGTGAAACTCATCAATAGCCACCAGGCAATTATTGAAATCTGTTACCAGTAATTTATCAAACGCAAAACGCAAGGTTGCATGAGTACATATCAGAATACGTTCTTTGCCGGACATAAAGCGTTGGAAAGCCTGAACCTTACCCGCTTCCCCGCCATCCACACACAGATTGTTCTCGGATTTAACACGCCAGTCAGCAAAAAAGCCTTTTTCGGTTAAACAGGTGTCCTGAAAAGAGCCGCCGATAGACTTTTCCGGGACGGCGACAATCACTTTTCGCACGCTCTGATTTTCCAGCTTATCCAGCCCCAGAAACATTAACGCACGAGATTTCCCCGAAGCCGGAGGTGCCTTGATCAATAGATACCGGCTGTTGCGTTCAGCAAAAGCACGGGTCTGCATTTCACGCATACCCATCGAATTAAGGCTGCTACTCTGGCCTGTTTGACCATATTCAACATGCAATAGGTTATTCATTATGGTTTCCTGCGTTGGCTGGTGTTCTGCTCTTTCTTGGTTTAGCCTGAGTTGCTTTCAGTTTCTGTGTCAGTGCTTCATAGCGAGCCAACAGGCAGCTTAAGCGGTCTGCTGCATCTTTGAATGGGCGCTCACGGTAAAGTCGATCCACCGCTGTATCGAGGGACTGATGGGCGGTTAACAGCTTTTGCGGCATCTTGTCGGGATCATAGAGTTCAGCCAGCGTATGGCCGGGAAACTCTTCACGGATTAAAATCACGTCTTCGGCGAATAGCTCGATTTGCGTACGTTGTGTGTCTGTAACTTCAGGCCAAGGAAAAGGGTTGTAAACTACCGAAGCAGAATAGCGATAGTCACTTTTCAACCTACCTGCTACCAGCCTCATCCAGTCGTTATGCATTAACGAAGAAAGTATTCCGAATTCGTATAGTGTACCGTTGGGGATAATATAATTTGCATTTGTTGAGATTATATCCGCATCCAAAAAACCTATTGGTATATATGTCCGACGCTCCGATGAAGCGCTGGGGACAAGAATATAACTGCCTGATTTAGGTTGACTAACTTGCATAAAAACATGAGGTTTTTGCGCCATTTTTATCGCTGCCGGATGACCAGCCTTTAACCGCAAATTCCTTATAACCTCAGTTCTTTTTTTTACCTCTGGCATTGCTTTCAAATCAGCGTCTGTAGCGTCAACTAACCACAAACACCACCTTTCCTTGCTGTTCAAAAACTCAGCCGCACCCAACACTTTCTTAATCCACCGTTTAACTAGCGGCTCATCCTTTAACAATTCATCTCGTTCATCTCGTGTAAGTAAAAGATTTCCACCATCAGTCGGTTTATTGCCAAAAAGTAACGGCGGAACACCTCTCACCAAAGGTTTGCTTGGTGTACCAATGGCAACATTACTTCCTTCTAGTAAGTAGGGACTAATATTACTTACATATCGGCTATGTAAGTCACCATCGATGCCTTGAAATAGCCTACGCGGTTTAGCACATGCAGATAATCCTACAATGATCACATGAACCGCAGCCTTGTCTCGAGCATTATTTGACCAAGCAAAGGTTGAATAAGCCAAATGAATATTAAGATTTAAAGCAAAAATTGATGGCCACAATGTAGAGACTTGCTCTCCTTGACAGATAGAATTAGTTGCAACAAATGCCAATTCAGCACGGGAATGTTGAATATATTGAGCACCTTTCCAGAACCAACAAGCGACATAATCAAGATAACCTAACGCTTTAAAACCGCTAAAAACGACCTGCATATCTGATTTCTGTTCTTCTGTGCGACCAAGAGTACCCAAAAACGGCGGATTACCGATTACATAGACTTCGTCTTCAGCTTGCTTAGGACAGAGCTGATGCCAATCAAGACGCAAGCTGTTGCCACTATGAATATTGCCGCTTTCACGGAGCGGCAATGCCGGTGGCGCAAAACCAAACGCTTTTTCCCACTGACTATTCACCTGGTGTTCCGCCAGCCAGAGGGATAACCGAGCAATCTGGCAGGCGAAGTCATCAATTTCAATGCCGTAAAACTGTGACAGGTGAAGACCGCTCATTGAAAATGTTTGAGGTTCCAGCTCACGCAAGGCCTCAATCACTTCTATTTCCAGTTTGCGCAACGTTTTGTAGGCCACAATCAGGAAATTACCGGACCCACAGGCGGGATCAAACACTTTGATCTTACCAAGCCGTACCAGTAGCGCCTTGAGCCCTTTGGCATTGTTACGTTGTTTATCCAATTCAATGCGTAACGGATCAAGAAACAATGGCTGAATCACCTTCATGATATTGCGATATGAGGTGTAGTGCTGCCCTAAGCGGCTGCGCTGCTCCACATCAATCACGGCCTGAAACATGCTGCCGAAAATATCCGGGTTAATCTCACTCCAGTTCATGGTGCCGCATTCGAGTAAGACTTTGCGTCCCTTTTTGCCCAGTTCGGGAACCGGTTCATCGCTGGCAAACAATCCACCATTTACATACGGAAATGCTGCCAGATGGGCGGGCAGCCTTTGCCGCTGAGGGCTGTCAGGCTTCTCATCTAGCACACCAAATAACCGATAAAGGAATGCATCCAGATCGCTGCCATCCTCTTCGGTAAAACCTTTGACAGCAGAAGTGAACTGGGAGAGGGCAAAGATACCGGTGTCTTCGGCAAAGAGGCAAAATAACAAACGGGTCAGAAAGACGTTAAGGGCGTGAATATCTTCAGACTTGCTGAGGTCATTACGGACTCGGATGAGGTCAAACAACTTCCCCATCTTCTCAGCGGCTTTCACATCAGCAGGGTTTTCACTGCTAATAATGGCTTTCTCAAGGCCCACTAACGGCAGAAAGAAACCGTAATTGCTATGTAACTCGTCCATCTCAATATCGAGCCGCTCTTTGCTCGCGGTATCCCAAGCCAGAAAGCGAGTAAAATCAGTGACCAGCACGAAGCGAATCTTGTTTTTAGCTATCGCAGGGTCATCAACGTACTGATTGAGAAGAGTTTCAAGATCTTCGCCTACCGCAGAAGACTGAAACCAGAGTTTATTCTTGATACCCACCTGACCAGGTTCTTTAGCGATGTTACGACTACTGCCCTGACGCACCTGTGTAATCGTTGATTTAGGAAAATCAAATGCGACCATAAAACCGTAAATGAATTCGTCACGATTCATCTCTTGGGTTATCTGTTCAAGTTGCTCGAAAATCCTCGCTTGATTCACTGCCATACATAATCCTTCAGAGTACATAACTTGTTTTTTGCAATAACTATATACCGCTTGTAGGTAAACCAACAATTACGCAGATGAGCGTTATCGGGCGATCTGGCATTCTCCTTCCTTTTGAGAGGAGGAAATGGCGTGTTAATAGGCTATGTCAGGGTATCAACAAATGACCAAAACACCGATTTACAACGTGAAGCACTAGAACGGTTAGGATGTGAGCAGATATTTGAAGAGAAAATCGGTGGAGCTACAGAGAAAAAACCAAAACTCAATCGTGCGCTGAAGACATTACAGGCGGGGGATACGCTCGCGGTGTGGAAACTGGATCGATTGGGACGCAGTATGAGACAACTCGTCAAACTAATGGACACGTTACAACAACGAGGGATTCATTTTCGTAGCGTGACCGACTCCATAGATACCGCCACACCAATGGGAAGGTTTGTTTTTCACATTATGGGGGCGATGGCTGAAATGGAGCGAGAACTTATTGTCGAACGAACCCGTGCAGGTTTGGCTGCCGCCAGGGCTAAAGGACGCATCGGTGGACGCAGGCCCAAGCTGACGCCGGAGCAATGGGCACAAGCCGGACATCTTCTGGCTAACGGCGTCCCGCGACAGCAGGTGGCACTGATTTATGACGTAGCGGTAGATACCTTATATCGAAAATTCCCTGTCGGCAGAAAACGGAGTGCCAAAACGTAACGTTGAAAAGATTAAGTAATCTACTTCTGGTAAACCTGCCGTCAAAGAGACAGGCAGGTTTACCACACTGATTACCCAGCCTATCGTAATCACGTAGAGTCAGTGAGCCACCAAACAGTTGCTTTACCCTGTACATGGCCGTTTCCGCTATCGAGCGACGGTTATACTCCGTCGTCCATTTCCACCGCGCATTACTCCCGCTCATTCGCTGGTTCGCAACCGCACGGTTACGAGCTGCGTACTCACCCGGCCAGTAACCTGCCCCCTTTCGGGGAGGGATGAAAGCGCTGATTTTCTTACGGCGTAGTTCATCATGACACAGCCGGGTATCGTAAGCTCCATCCGCTGCGGCTGACCTGATTTTTCGATGGGTCTGCCTGATAAGACCCGGGAACGCTTCTGAATCAGTGACGTTGTTCAGCGACAGGTCTGTCGCAGATAATTTCATGTGTTTTGCTGTCAACGGCCAAGTGGAGCTTCCGCCAGATTCGACGGCGCTCTTTGCCGTGTTTTTTGACCTTCCATTAGCCTTCACCGAAGACCTTCATCACGGTGGAGTCAAGCACCAGATGCGCAATTTCACCCCGGGTCTGTGTTTTAAAGCTGACGTTAACCGACTTAGCCCGTTTACTGACACTACTGTAATCCGGGCAGCGCAACGGAACGCCCGTCAGGTCAAAAATGGACCTGTGCGGCCCTCAGGGTCAGCCTGAATACGCGTTTAATCACCAGAACAGTAGTGATGGCGAGGTCAGAATAGCGCTGAGGTCTCCCCCGTGATGAAGGCGTTGCTGATTCATACCTGGCCTGAATAAGAAAGTCACGGAGCCCTGTTGATAAGAGCTTTGTTGTAGGTGTGCCAGTTGGTGCTCCTGAACTTCTGCTTTGCCACGGGACTACCTGAGTAGTGAGGAGATGCGTGATCTGATCCTTCTACTCAGCAAAAGTTCGATTTATTTAACAAAGCCGCGTATCGCCTGAAAACCCAACCCGCTACATATAGCGCTCGCCCGAAATCTGATTTATTCATAGATGGTCGCCTCCTGTTTGCCAAGCTAAATATGTTGTGGTGAATTTGCAGGTCATCAATTGCAGCCATAGATCCGGACTTTGCCAAGGTGATGTGAAACACCTCTGTCCCTGATGGAATACGCTGATGGAGGCCTCTATCAACAAAGCGCTCTTTCAGGAGCCTTGAATAAACCGGGTTTTCCCCATCACGGTCTGACCTGTCCTGCCATCACTTCATGCTTGCCTGAACAATCGGTGGTGTTGTTTCTGTCTTACTGACTCACAGATACTTAAACGTTCATCACTGGTGCACAGTACTCCTGGTCTTTTGCCAATAGTGCCCACACAATCCGCGCATTCTTATTAGCCAATGCTACCGAGGCAATGTTGTTATTCCGACGTGCCAGTAGTCGACTGGCCCATCCCGATACAGCATCCTGTTTACGTTTGACCGACTGCAACACAGCCCTGGCACCGTGAATGAGTAAGGTTCGTAAATAAATATCGCCTCGTTTGCTTATCCCGAGCAAGACTTGTTTGCCACCACTTGAATGCTGGCGTGGAACCAGTCCTAACCAGGCAGACAACTGTCGGCTATTTTCGAAATTGCTGGCGTTGCCGATAGTCGCAATGAGTGCGGTGGCGGTGATCGGGCCAATGCCTGGGATCTTGCTGATACGCTGACATAGCGCATTTTGGCGGTAGCACTGCTCAATCTGCTTCTCGAGCGTAGCGATGACATCGAACAGATATGCCATATGGTGCTGTAACAGACTCAGCTGTACACGGAACAGAGGGGGCAACGAGTTATCAGCATCCTCCAGTATCTCAGGTAACTGTAGTTGTAGCTGCTGGATCCCCCGGGGCACGACGATGCCAAATTCAGCCAATAGCCCCCGAATTTGATTCGCCTGAGCGGTCCGTTGCTTGATGAAACTCTGACGACTCCGGTGAAGTGCCAATACAGCTTGCTGCTCAGGGGTCTTGACCGGCACGAACCGCATGTTGGGTCGTGTGACGGCTTCGCAAATAGCCTCTGCGTCTGCAGCATCATGCTTATTGGTTTTGACATAGGGCTTGACGAACTGAGGGGCCATCAGCTTGACGTTATGGCCCATCGACATTAATTTGCTGGCCCAAAAGTGGGCAGAAGCACAGGCTTCCATGCCGATCAAACATGGAGGGATGTTGGCAAAAAAGGAAAGCATTTTTGCTCGTTTGAGTTGCTTGTTGAACAACCGCTTGCCGTGTTCGTCAATTCCGTGGACCTGGAAAACCTCTTTTGCCAAATCGATGCCGATAGTCTTAACGTTCATGATGGTCGCTCCTCTCAAGTAGTGACGATTTATCGTCCCACTGTGGCACAAGATGTAGGGGGCGACCATTCCATTAACAAAGCCTGCCGTCCCTTGAAAAGCCCAGGCAGGCATGTGAATGTACGAACCGGAAAATATGATATTCAATCCTGGTAACAGTAATCGACGTTAGTACGGCATCTTTAATTATCATTAATCATAATATAATTAACAGAACTTCCCGTTTCATTTTATTAAGCCGAAAACATCCGTTAATTATCTACTGGACCAAATTGATTTAGTTATTACACCCAGAATATCCGCCCTTGTTTTACCCAAAAGTGAGATTTACAGCCGTCTTTGAGCCATACAGATGGATGTAATGTAGGAAAACCATTATTGTCCAGACGGTAGTCCCATCGGGGTTTCGCTTCATCGATTACAAGTAGCTCAATAGTACGGGCACATCCACAAGGGCATTTGAATCCGATGCACCAGTCTTCATCCCCATCTCTGGCAAGAATAATTGAACGTATGGGTACCTTTGCGGGTAATGAGTCCCCATTGATAATTTTCAGGTGCCGTGGCGGGAGCCACGGTTCCAGTTTACATAAAACATAGTAGAACAGCCTGTCGAAAATAGACATTATTTACCCCCCAGTTCCGGGATCCCCAAAAGAGGCTCTTCACATCCGACTGCAAGCCGGGGATTCAGCGCCTTCTCTATATCACTTTCATCGGTATAGTCTTCTTCGACACCAGCAAGACTGAACATAGTACGGGCAAATCTCTTATCAGGATATTCGCGAAAAGGGAAACACCTTGCGATGAATTCCGACACACAAGCCGATGCCGCTCGCATATTCAGGGTGATTACCGATGGAGCCTCTTCCTGAACCCCTGTGATGTAACCTCTCCCGACCTGATCTTCATAATCCTTCGCGCTCAGGTTTTCCCGGTATATAAGCTCAGGTGTATATACATGACGATCAGATAAAGTAGATCCACCGGGTTTTACATAATCAATCCGGCCCGTCACGTCCGTAATTTTTCGCCCATCTTCAGGATCAACATGAGTCGGAATTTTTACCCCCACATCAAGCAATGGGATTAAAAAAGCAGAAGCAATACGATCTGCAATCATTCGGGCATGGTAGGTGTCAACGCAGCAAAAGATTATATCTGCGTTTGCTGCAGCAAGAACGGCCTCCCGCGAGAAAATAGTATTGTGAATTGGCCGGGCAATATCGTCCCCCCGAATACGCTGAATAACTTCCGCGAACATGTCTACCTTTGGTCGGCAGACCATCGCATCTTCAAGGGTCGAGTTCAGGATCCGGTTCAGATTTTTCTTTTCTATATGGTCATGATCAATCAAAATAATTTCGCCAAAGCCCAGCCTTGCTACCTGCTCGGCCACAATCGACCCTGTACCGGATACACCAATGACAGCTGCGGTGAGCTTGTTAAAAGTGTCCGTCATCCCCGATGTAAAAGCCATTGCAGGCGGCCGTGGCTCAGTGATCCCGTCCCACCAGTAGTGAATATTATCACCCGCGACGGTTACCAGTTCCACATTCTCAGAGTGCTTCCCCTCCCGGTAGCAACGTGCACGCATATTCCCGTCAGGAATCATAATTGCCGAACCATGAATGGTGTTAACGCCCTGAAAAAGCGATGCCATAGTCTGCACATCACTTGCATCATCCATATCAGAGAAAGCCAGGAAACCACCTGGATGCGAATGGACAAGGATAATTGACATCGATTTTTCTTCTGCGATATCAATGGCCTTCTCAAGGTAGCTACCCGGCCAGGAAATAAAATCGATCGTCCTGGATTTACACTCTTCATATGGAACAAGAATGAGCTCCTTAGCCAGGAGCTTCAGACGAGTACCATCGTAACGATTACAGACCAGAATTGCAGCAGCCTCTTTTCCGTCTCCCGGGAACAGATGTTTACGGAGTGAGGCATGAAGCTCCTGCGTCAATATCAGGCGACTCCCGGAGCTCATTGTCCGGCCTCCTTTTGCAGACAACCATCCGCCATCGCCAGTTGAGAGATGACAGAATCTGTTTCAGGATCCCATGAGCGATGGCGGGACCATCGCTGATACGCGACACTATCAATAACCGCCGTAGCTTCCGTCGCTGGGATCTTGACGCCATTGACCCGCGACAGTGGCGGGTATACGTAAAACATATCCAGCATGTTTACGGGATAACCGGAGGTAATCAACAGGGCCAGTTTAATCTTATTATGGTTATACCCTTCCGGGAGTTCATAATCGTGGATAATCAGCCAGCGAGCATTCCCGTTCAGGCAGGTTTCCCAGGAATATCCCATTCCATCAAGATATTGCTCATCTGCAGGTAGCAAACTGAACTCACGACGAGTTACCCCGGATGCTTCGCCATTGTTCACATCTTTCGGCGTGAGGCGCAGCTTCTCAATGCCAGGCGTACGCAAATCAATGACGTCATCAATATTCTTCTCAATCTTAGGCTGCCCTTCGACTTTGAGGAAAATATGCCATGCCTGACCGGGATTCAGCCCTGCACGGATAACGGCGTCACGGATTACAATAGTCGGGGTATCAAAAGTAAATTCCTTACCCTGAACATTCAGTTTCCATGATGCCTTCCTGCTGATGAAGCGCTCAATACCATCCCCATCCAGATCGATAAACTGGTCATTCTGGATTTCAAGATCAGCTTCGTCTTCACGCTCCAGTAACAGTTTTTTATTATCATCAACATTGCCGAGTTTACGAACGACATAACCGGTAATTAAACGACATGGCCACTCCATACGAGTACCATCAATAGTAAACAAATAGGTGCGGTCTGACTCGACAATGATAAAGCGGCGAACCTGAGAGCCAAGATCCACAACTTCATCGGGACGGATGTCCTCCAGAGAACCATCAGAAAGCAACATCAGCACGACAGGTAGCTGATCGGGTTTAAACCCTGATGCAGCTGAAATCTGTGCACCGGTAGGCGTGTTATCTTCCACGGTTACCTGACGGTAAGTGAGGCTTTCGTCCGCCACCTCAATGATGCGACGGCGGGGATGTTGTGATTGCAGGTCGTTCATAAGTACCTCCGGTATTTTCTACAGTGGCATGGCCACCAAATCTCATTAAATAAAGCTGTTTAACCAGGAAACAATAAAAATCATTGCCCGCGCAAGTGACTATACATCACTCACTCTGGTTAAATCAACCAGTTTAATCAGAAGTTCCGGGGCCCGTGTAGATAAACTCAATACCACCTGTGGGTGATGATACCTCTGACCGCATAATAAGGCCTTCATTTACAAGCTTTTTGAGCCTTGTACTCGCATTCTGTACAGAGATATTGAGGGCTTTAGCAACATTGGCGGTACTGGCTCCCCCCCGGCTTAACACGACATCGAGCAATGCCTTTGTCGAGCTTTTCGCTTCAGGGCCAATGATACGCACTCCCTTATCAAGCATCACAATCAAAGACTGCTGCTTTGCTATTGCTGCATAGTCCCAGTTATCAATGAGATCTGCAGAACTGACATCCGTGATAAAGAAGTACTTTTCTCCACAAAGCTGTTTTGCAAGTGCAATGACACTTTCCCGTGGAAAGGAGGAATCGGTAGCAACAATACCTTCAAGAGAAATTTCAAACGACCTGCAGCCAGGGTGTGAGTCAACAACATTTTGAAGCCGCTTAAACACTTCCCGTCCCACAACATTTCCAAATGGGTGGTTATTGTTTTCAGTGAGTTCCAGCAGTTTGACTTTCATACAATCCTGCTTCTTATGGTTAATTTAAGGAGATGATATTAATCATAGCCCAGGAAAAAATCAAAGCAAACCTGAGTGCCCTTAATCAACGCCAGTCCTCTTTTACCGGTAATTTCGGTGAGTTGACCATCTTTATATGTGATCCTCAACTCGAAGTTTGGTTGCCGGACAAGAACAACGGCATCATATCTGGCGGCCAGCTCCTGTGACCGTTTCAATCCCAGACCGCGAGCGGCCTCATCAGGCGCAGAGCCAAACTGACTTAATCCCCCATTTTTTAATGCTTGCGTAACCAAAAACATATCAGAATCCTCGGTTAAAGACTCAATTTCCTTTGAAATTTCAGGATAATATGTTCTGAGGTTTCGTTTCAGAGTTTTTGCAATTCCTAAACCGCTATCAGAAATTACAGTCTGGATATGTCGTCGCTTCCCTTTATATAACTGCAATGCCGCAAACCCAGGAATAGGTGTCTCGCTATGATCCCTTACATTACCAATGAGCTCAGAAAAAATTGTAAACACCGCCATGTAATATTCCTGGCCTGCATGGAGCACAAATTGTTTAGTCAGCTTTACCGGAATAGAATCATCAAAATTATCAAGGTCAATGGACGCTATCTCAACCAGATTGTCATTATTTCCCCGGTAGCGTTTTGCTCTTGATTCCGTCGGCCTTTCTGGCTGTACAGTCACATCAGAATGCAAATGGTCGAAAAAACCTAGCCGGTCCAAAAAGTCTTTCGTGGAAGGGCATTTACTGAAATCCAGTTCGATTATCTTCCCGGAAATGGCCGCCTGGTTTGCCAGAGCAATCACCCTCGCACCAGCCGCCAATAAAATCCTGCAGTTCTCCGGAAAGCATATTCTGCACCGGTTTGCTGAAGCGCCCAACAGACATCCTGCCGCTGATAAATTAGATTCGAAAACATCTTCATCAATCCAGGAGTCTGCATCCAGAACCAGAACGTATTCATCTTCTACATACCATTTCCAGTCAACCTGTTTGAGGCCTACGGCATTATTGTACAGAAATGAATTCAGGGCAGATTTATCAGAGTACCCGAGTTTTTTGGCTATCTGCTTACCTGTCAGTCCGGGAAATTCACGAAGCAGCTCTTTGATTTTCTCTATATCGAACAGCACTCGATAAAATCCTTAAGAGGGAAGTTAGTCAATGTTTGATGGCACACTGGGTAACATATCGTTATACCTGACAGGTTCTCATAACAAAGCAACGTTTGTAAATGACATGGCATGCCGCTATCTCTTGTATTAATGCAACATTAAACGAAGCCCATACCCATACGCACATTTGATGAAAAATGAAGTCTCGATCCCGATGCCTCAGACATTTCCTCGTCCCCGAAAAGCTAATTATCTAAAGTCGGAATCAGACTCTCAGCTAGATCTCCCAGCGTCACCATCAGCATCATGGGATCAATTGGCGAAGAGTCAAACCCAACCCGCACGTAGAACTCCCGGGCTTCATCAGACAGCGCATGAACCAGCATCCCGCGAATGCCGATAGTCTCCGCCACCTGAATCACCCGTAACCCGGCATCCCGCACCAGTCCCCTGCCGATTCCATGACCATGTAATGATTTATCTACTGCCAGACGACCCAGGACGACTACCGGGATCGGATCAGGCATATTACGGCGAAAGCGCCCGGGCGCAGCACTTACCATCACGGCGCTGGAGGCCAGCGAGTAATACGCCAGCACTTTTGAACCATCACAGCAAACGAACGTCCGGGACGCGCCTGTTAGCTGATTTTTCATCGCCCGCTGTTTCAGCCAGTTGTCCATAGTATCCACGCCACAGCAAAATGCGGATAGCACATGCCCGGCATGAAGAGGCTCAGGCGCAGAAATCATTTTTTCAGTTCCCACGGCGCTGGCGTTTGCATGGTTTTACGCAGCGCAGCACTCGGCGCAGGAGCCTGATCCAAACGGGCAAGGAATTCCTGATAAGCATCTGGATCAGCCATAATGATGCGCTGTTCAATCAACGTATCCTCTGCGGCGGCGCGGGCGGCCTCCAGAACAAAATCAGTACGGTTTTTCCCTCTGGCTTTCGCTGCACGGTCGATAAGATCACGCTCGGCAGGTTTGATACGTAAATTTAATGTTTCGCGTTTGAGGGAAATGTTGTTCGTCGCTGGCATGAGATTATCCTCCTGTCTTATCTTCAGGACATTAACTATACAGCAAATGTAACGCAGATGTCATTACGAATTACAAAAACAGAACTGCCCGATAATGCTCTTTCCCTGTCTGGTGTTGTGATCAGCAAGCATCCTTACCTCACTTAAAAAGCATCAATTCAGAACTGAACGGAGAATAGCCGCCATTAGCACGTCAGCTTACGATTTTCATCCAGGGAAACATTTCACCAGCCGTAGAGACGCCCGAATCACCAAAATGAATGTGAATATGGTCATGCGAAATACCATTGCACGCTGCAGAAAACGGTGTGTTGATGGTACGCAATTCTATGCGTTGCCCATATCGAACCTCCAGAGGGCCGAAATAGCCATTGGGTTCGCAATGCAGGGGAAAGTCTCCCTGTTTAGCATGACAGTGCTGACAATGATTCATCCAGTAACGACTGTCCGTCGTTTTACTGTAATCTTTGGACAAGTAATGCTTAACCTGTCCGAGTTGCGTTAATACCCCTCGTGGCATGTCATCAATATAAAACACGAAAGCGGGTTTCTCGTGTACCATCCAGTATGTCTGCAATGTCTCTGAATTTGCTGTCTCGTCGTTGACATCATCTTCATCCGCTTCAAGAGTTTCATGCCCCACTGGCAGCAATATTGACGTCAGTAACGTTTCCTCACCACATTTCCAGCACGCACCAAATGTTTGTGCAATGTACCAGTATGGTGCACGAACATTTCTGAAAGGTATCCATTTTTCAAAGGGTTCTGGATGTATACCATCAGGAATATACCAGGTTTTGTTTTCAGAATCCCAACGGCTACCTAGACGTTTAGCCTCATCTTTCTCATCAAACGGAACATTAAGGTCTATTCTTGCCATTTATCCTCCTTGTCCGGATTTTGTAATCAGTCACCTGAAATTATTTTTATCACAGATAACGGGTAAGGGTATGGAAGCGCGCACTGACCTCGCCAGCTAATTTAACGCTTCACGCTCCAGATAAACGTTATTCGTCGGCATGATATACCCTTCCAGTCTGTACTCTGGATATTAACCATACAGCAATCGTAACGCAGGTGTCATTACGACATGCAAGCATCAGACGGAATCGAACCACTAGGAAACCACCGGGCTATTTCTCACACATCCATCCCAGCGTTATGATATTCAAGAGAAAATACGGGTCAAAAGGTGGGTCTTGACAAATAGTGGAGACAAAAACTATCATTAAAAACAGTTCACTAGATAACTGAATGTTCCCGAGTCCGGGCACCACTATTCAGAGAACCCAGCCTATGGCTGGGTTTTTGCTTTTCTGCGGCCGACTCTCCATCGAACTCCGTTCGATTATTCGCCGCACGACAGTCTTCATTTGCATGATATTGGGTGGAAACTCGCTTATCAGAAGTTATACCCAAAACAACATGCTAAATCCGGTCAAAACGACGATACAAGCGACATTCAAAAACAGGCCGGCACGCATCATCTCCTGCTGCTTGATATGGCCGGTGGCGAAAACGATAGCGTTTGGCGGCGTCGCCACGGGCAGCATAAAAGCGCATGAAGCCGCAATGGCAATCAATACCGACAGAATCACAGGCGACATGCCGAACGCTTCTGCCACTGAGGCAAATACGGGAATAAGCAAAGCGGCGCTGGCCGTATTACTGGCAAACTCGGTTAAAAACACCACGAATGCTGCAATCACCAGGATGATGATAAATATCCCCATATGAGCCACCATCCCGCTAATCTGGTTTGCCAGGAACAGACTGGTACCCGTCTCTTTCAACACATTACTTAAGCAGATACCACCGCCGAATAATAACAGCACGCCCCAGTCAGCCGTTTTCTCTATATCCTTCCAGTGAACCACCCGGGCGAAATTGACTAATATAATGGCGCCTAAAGCCACGATGGTATCGAAGGATTTAAAACCGCCCAGCAGATCGTTAATGGGTCCGCTGAAAATCCAGAAGAATACGGTAAGGCCAAAAATAGCCAGGGTGACTATTTTGCCTTTATCCCAATCGACCTGTTCACTATTCGTTTCGAAGGTCCCCTTAAGTTCCGGCCTGAACACGAGGTAAAGAATCGCAATAGCGACTGGCAGTAAGACGATCATTGCCGGGAAACCGAACTTCATCCAGTCAAAGAAGGAGAGCCCCACCTCGGCGGCGGCAATCGCATTCGGTGGACTGCCGACGATGGTCGCCATTCCGCCAATGCTGGCGCTATAGGCAATACCGAGGAGCACAAACACATAGGTCGAATGGCGGTTTTTGCCATCGACTTTACTCAGGATCCCCAATACCAGCGGCATCATCATTGCGGCCGTCGCCGTATTACTGATCCACATTGACAGCAGCGCCGTCACGCCAAATAGCATAAAGACCGCGAGGCGCATTTTGCCCCTTGCCATCGCTAATACCTTATCGGCAATGACTTTATCCAGTCCCTGCACATGCATCGCCGCCGCCAGAGCAAAACCGCCGAGGAAAAGGAATATCGTTGAGTTGGCGAAACTGTTTAGCGCCGACTGGGTATTAAATACCCCCAGCAGCACTGCCATGACGGGAACCATTATTGCCGTAACGGTCACGTGCAGCGCTTCCGTTAACCATAATACGGCGATAAAAGCGAGCATACTCAGCCCCATGACCACCTTCGGCTCATAGGGTAGCGTGTTGTAGAGAACGATAAACAAAACAATATCGAGCAAAATGATGATGCTGTTACGGTTAAAAAACCACTCATGGGTATTGGTGGGTAAAGGACTCATGTCGTTTTTATTCATAGTAGCTTCCTTGTAACTGGTTACGACTGAATCATTACATGTATATGTCTTTCAGGTATAAATTATGTTCCAGTTCTGTTAACTGGATCGTACCAGACAATTTCCCGGCTGAATGACACCCAGGTCAGGATATTTCCGGAAAGAGGTTCCTGATATAGACGATTTATTGAAGCGAGCAGGCCAACTTTATTAGCTTTAATTTCCTTCATCTGAATTTCTGTCGTTGGCTACCGCGCCGGTATACGCGGCGTTGATAGTTTCACCAACACCTAAAATAGCCCCAGAGATCCATCGAATATTTTCGGCAATCCATTTCTGAAATAGAGATAAAGCAGCGCGTAAAAACGGATAATTCGGTGAAAAACCGGGCAAAAGCGCGCTATTCTGGAAATCAACACGCCCAGGCGGCTAACAACCTTTCCCTCCGGACGGCTAAAAAGCATCTTATATTCCTTTTTGCTCTTAGCGGCAGACAAAAGTTCTTTAAAATGCCAATTTTGCAGACCTACCATTCAAATCATCTCGATACGAATGGGCAAAATGTTATGTCAGTTTTTCATTCCGTTAGCGACCTGATTGGTCATACTCCCCTGCTGCAGCTTCATAAGCTGGATACCGGCCCCTGCAGCCTGTTTCTAAAACTGGAAAATCAAAATCCCGGCGGCTCGATAAAAGACCGCGTCGCGCTATCCATGATTACCCAGGCAGAGCGCGAAGGAAAATTAAAACCCGGCGGCACGATTATCGAAGCCACCGCCGGCAATACCGGCCTCGGGCTGGCGCTGATCGCCGCGCAGAAAAATTATCGCCTGATCCTGGTGGTGCCGGACAAAATGAGCCGCGAGAAGATTTTCCATCTGCGCGCGCTGGGAGCGCAGGTCCAGCTTACCCGCTCGGACGTTAACAAAGGCCATCCCGCCTACTATCAGGACTACGCCCGGCGTCTTGCCGACGAAACGCCTGGCGCCTTTTATATCGACCAGTTTAATAACGAAGCTAACCCGCTGGCGCATGCCACCACCACCGCCCCGGAGATCTTCCGGCAGCTGGATGGCGATATTGACGCGATCGTCGTCGGCGTCGGCTCCGGCGGAACGCTCGGTGGGCTACAGGCCTGGTTTGCTGAGCACTCCCCTGAAACGGAATTTATCCTCGCCGATCCGGCGGGCTCCATTCTGGCGGACCAGGTCGAAACCGGGCGCTACGGCGAAACCGGCTCCTGGCTGGTTGAAGGGATCGGCGAAGACTTTATTCCGCCGCTGGCCCATCTTGAAGGCGTCCGCAGCGCATACCGCGTCACCGATAGCGAAGCTTTCGCCACCGCCCGCCAGCTGCTGCAGGTTGAAGGCATTCTGGCAGGCTCCTCCACCGGAACATTGCTTACCGCCGCCCTGCGCTACTGCCGGGCGCAGACATCCCCTAAACGCGTGGTGACCTTCGCCTGCGACAGCGGCAATAAATATTTATCAAAGATGTTTAACGATGACTGGATGCGCCAGCAGGGCTTTTTAAGCCGCCCTTCGCGCGGCGACCTCAGCGATTTTATCGCCCTGCGCCACGACGAAGGGGCAACCGTCACCGCCGCGCCGGACGATACCCTGGCGGCCATCCTCGCGCGTATGCGCCTCTACGACATCTCGCAGCTGCCGGTGCTGGAAAACGGCCGCGTCGTCGGCATCGTCGACGAATGGGATCTGATTAGCCACGTCCAGGGCGACAGTCAGCGCTTTTCTCTGCCGGTCAGGGAAGCGATGACCCGTAACGTGGAGACTCTGGATAAGCACGCGCCGGAAAGCGCGCTGAAGGCTATTTTCGATCGCGGCCTGGTGGCCGTTATCGCCGACAACGATCGTTTTCTTGGCCTCATTACCCGCAGCGATGTGCTGACCACCTGGCGTAACCGACTCGAACAGTAAGGACTTCTCAATGACAAATTTGCATACCCTGAGCGTACATAGCGGCACATTTACCGATGAACACGGCGCGGTGATGCCGCCTATTTATGCCACCTCCACCTTTGCTCAGCCCGCGCCGGGCCAGCATACCGGGTACGAATATTCGCGCAGCGGCAACCCGACCCGTCACGCGCTGGAGACGGCGATTGCCGACCTGGAAAGCGGCACGCGCGGCTACGCCTTTGCTTCCGGTCTGGCGGCCATCTCAACCGTGCTGGAGCTGCTGGATAAAGACAGTCACCTGGTCGCCGTCGACGATGTCTACGGCGGCACATACCGGCTGATTGAAAACGTTCGCCGCCGCAGCGCCGGCCTGCGGGTGAGCTGGGTGAAGCCCGACGATCTGGCGGCCATCGAAGCGGCCATTCGGCCCGACACGCGCATGATCTGGGTTGAAACGCCGACCAACCCGCTGCTTAAGCTGGCCGACCTCAGCGCCATCGCCGCCATTGCGCGGCGGCACAATATTATCAGCGTCACCGATAACACCTTCGCCTCGCCGGCTATCCATCGTCCACTGGAGCTGGGCTTTGATATCGTGGTGCATTCGGCGACCAAATACCTTAACGGCCACTCCGATGTGGTCGCCGGGCTGGCGGTAGTCGGCGACAACGCCGCGCTGGCGGAAAAGCTGGGCTACCTGCAAAACGCGGTCGGCGGCGTCCTCGATCCGTTCAGCAGCTTCCTGACGCTGCGCGGTATTCGTACCCTGGCGCTGCGTATGGAGCGCCACAGCAGCAATGCGCTGCTGCTTGCCGAGTGGCTGGAGCAGCAGCCGCAGGTCGAAAGGGTCTGGTTCCCGTGGCTGGCCTCGCATCCGCATCATCAGCTGGCGCGCAGGCAGATGGCGCTTCCCGGCGGGATGATCTCCGTGGTGGTCAAAGGCGACGATGGCTACGCCGAGCGGATCATTCGTAAGCTGAAGCTGTTTACCCTCGCGGAGAGCCTTGGCGGCGTGGAAAGCCTGGTGAGCCAGCCGTTTAGCATGACCCACGCGTCGATCCCGCTGGAGCAGCGGTTAGCCAATGGCATTACTCCGCAGCTGATTCGTCTGTCGGTAGGGATTGAGGATCCGCAGGATCTGATCGCCGACTGGCGCCACGCGCTGCGCGACTAAGCAGATTGCCCGGCGGCGGCTAACGCCTTGCCGGGCGACAAGATCCCCCATCACATCAGGCCCGCCGCCCGGCAGAGAATTAAGTAGTCTGCCCGTTCTGGCCCTGCCCCTGCAGAAGATGCTCAACAAAGCGCGTCAGCTTCGGCAGCGGCCGCAGATCCTGCCGCCAGAGCAGGTGAATCGGCCTCGGCTGCGGGGTATACGCCTCGAGCACGCGCACCAGTTTGCCGCACTCGAGCGCATCCGCCAGCAGCACTTCCGGCTGCAGCAGCAGCCCGGCGCCGGCGATCGCCGCCGTTCGCAGCGCATAGCCATCATTACAGCGCAGAACAGCGTCGCGCTTCCAGCGTACGCCCTCCTCGGCGCCAGGCAGCTTCCACTCATTGCGCGCGGTCCACACCGTATGCGACAAACAGAGATGATCGGCCAGGTCCGCAGGCGTTGTCGGCGTACCGTGGCGGGCTAAATACCCGGGCGCGGCGCAGATCGTCATCCGGTAGGGCGCGAGATACTTTGCTACCAGATCGTTATTGCGGATCTCGCCGATGCGGATCGCCAGATCGATGCCCTCATCCACCAGATCGACCATCCGGTTGGTCAGATCCAGCTCCACGCGCACGTCGGGCCAGGCCTGCAGAAACGTGGCGGTCAGCGGGGCAATCACGCAGGCGCCAAACGACGTCGGCGCGCTTATCCGCAGCGTGCCCGCGGGCGCGACCCGTAGCCTCTCCACTGAACTTTCGGCGATTGAAACCTGCTCCAGGACGCGTTTCGCCTCGTCAAAATAGACCCGCCCGGCGTCGGTCAGGCTCTGGCGGCGGGTATTGCGCTCAAGAAGACGGGTATTAAGCTGCCGCTCGATCAGCGCGATATATTTCCCGACCATCACCGCCGACATCTCGAGCCGCGCTGCGGCGCCGGTAAAGCTTCCGCACTCCACGACCGCAACAAAGGTCTCCATCGCCCGCAGCTTATCCATATTACAAACCTCTGGTTAGTAATTATTTAACTTTTAGCCAGTTTATCCGATATTTGTTTTATTAAAAAATAGCCTCTCACCCGAGAGAGGAACCTGCTATGAAAATTATCGTTATTGGCGCCAGCGGTACCGTTGGCCGCGCGGTTGCGCAAGAGTTAAGTCAGCGTCATGAGGTTATTCACGTCGGCCGCACTCAGGGCGACTATCAGGTGGATATCACCTCACAGCAGAGCGTAGAGAACCTGTTTGCGAAAACCGGTCGGGTCGACGCGATTGTTTCCGCCACCGGTAATCTGTTCTTTGGTCCGCTGGCGACCATGACCGACGGCGATTTCAACCAGGGCCTACAGGATAAACTATTGGGGCAGATTCGCCTGGCGCTGACCGGCCAGCATTATCTGAACGACGGCGGTTCTATTACGCTGATTAGCGGGATCGTCGCCCATGAGCCTATCGCTCAGGGCGTCAATGCCACCACCGTCAACGCCGGGCTGGAAGGATTCGTTCGCGCCGCCGCCTGCGAACTGCCGCGCGGAATACGTATTAACCTGATTAGCCCCACCGTATTAACGGAATCGGCGGCAGCCTACGACGGTTTCTTCCCCGGTTTTACCAGCGTCCCCGCCGCCAGCGTGGCTCAGGCCTACCGCCGCAGCGTAGAAGGCGTTCAGAGCGGACGGATCTATAAGGTCGGCTACTGACCGGCGCCGCTGCGGGCCGGAATTATGCTGCCGGCCCGCGACGGCGCTTACATCCTGTTTCATCAACGGCTACACTGATCCTTCAATTTGCCTTTTTGAATGACTCATGTTGAAGAAACTCGCTTTTATTGCCCCGCTTTTGGCGCTTATCGCTCTACTTATCTGGTGGTTCACGCCCCGCTACGCCGAAGAGGACGTCGCGTACTACCGCTCCGTCTTCTGCGTTATTGACCATCAGGACAGCCGCGCGTTTCTCCGCGACATGGAAAATATGATTGAAGGCGGCAATTCGGATTATGCGCTGCATAAGACCCACTACGTGCCCGCTCTGGGCCAACGGATGCTGGACACCTGGCAGCAGTTGACGCCGGAAGAACAGAAAAGTATCAACCAGGACCAGCAGCGCTGTCGCCAGCTGATGAGCGAAAAGCAGCGCCCGGATTAAGGCGTATTACTGCGCAAAATGACTCGCTGACAATAATATAAAATAACATTCTGCTGCGACGAGCGGAATGTTAAACATAAACATGGCGAATGAATAACAGTATTTAGCGCGCGCAAAAGTTATATTTAATCGATATCCTGACGTTATTATCACCCTATTTATTTAAAAACATCGTTCTGGAAATAATTCCGTCACAATCTCCTCTTATATTTCCAAGCCTTAATAAACAGTAAATTATAACCAATAATTATCGAGGCTTATTTTGATTCGCTATATTCCCGTTTCGCTCTCTCTGGTCGCCGCCGCCGTTTCCGGCGTGCTCTACGCTGCGCCGATAAATACGCCCGTACTCGCTACGATGGATAATTTCCGCGATATCGCTGGCACGACGTCTGTTTATACCACCAGCCACGACGGCACCCTGCGCACCGGCGTTTTTTATCGTTCTAATGCCCTGGCATTATCCTCCGCGGACCAGGCGACGCTGAGCACGCTCGGTATCAGCGATGTTTATGATTTGCGCACGGCCAGCGAAATCGCCAGCAGCCCGGACGTGATGCCCGACGGGGCGAGGTATACGCATATTGATATCATCGGCAACACCGCTTCGGGCAGCAACATCACCTCAATAACGTTCAGTAGCGCCGCTGAAGCCAAAGCGATGATGCAGCAGACCAACGTCTCCTTCGTCAGCGATGCCGGGATGCGCGCCCGGTTTACCACACTATTTAACGATCTGGCCAGCGCCGATGGCGCAGCGCTGTTCCATTGTACCGCGGGCAAGGACCGTACCGGCTGGACCGCCGCGATGCTGCTGAGCATTGCCGGCGTCGATGAGGGGACCATTATGGAAAACTACCTCGCCACCAACGACTATACCCGCCAGCGCGTCGAAGCGACCCTGGCGATGATGCCCCCCGCCATGGCGGCGATTTACGAGCCGCTGCTGGGCGTCGATGCCAGCTATCTTCAGGCCGGGCTGGATGAAATCAGCCGCGAGTACGGATCGGTGGATAACTATCTGAAGCAGGGCCTGGGGCTGTCGCAGGAGACGCTCTACGTCCTGCGCGGCAAAATGGTGCAGTACGGCCAGCTGCCGGGACAAAGCGAACTGCGGGGGAATGCGGCGCAGGGCGCAGCGCTGCTTAACGCCCTGCAAAACAGCGGGCTATCGGGCCGCTACACCGACTATAACTATTATCTGCAATCGGCCATTGATGCCGGAACCCTCGGCGGCGTGGAGACTCAGGTCGGCGGGCAGATTTACGCGGACGCCGCCAGCTACCTGCTGCGCAGCGGATCGCGATTAGACAGGGCGTTAACGCCGAATATTGATAGCCGTCAGCTGCGGGACGGGGAAGGAAAGCTGTGGCTGACCGGGCTTAGCGGCTATCTTGGCACCGATGGTTCCGCCCGCGCCGCCAGCAGTAATGAGCATACCACCGGCTCGCTGCTGGGCTATACCTGGCGGTTTAACGCGCAGCTTAGCGGCTACGGCACTCTGGGATATAGCTGGGGCTCGCTGGGCAGCGCCAGCGCCGATGCGGATGCCAACACCACTCTGCTGGGGTTTGGCGGTCGCTATGCTTTTGAGGATCTAAATCGTGGTTTATTTGCCGCCGCCGATCTTAACGCAGGCTGGATCGATTATAGCAGTACGCGCCGGCTGAATAGCGGGCTGGGTACGGCCACCGGCGATACCCATGGCCAGCTGGTTGGCGGCACGCTGCGCCTCGGCTACGTGAGTCCACTCGATTTTGCCAGCGTTGAGTACGCCATCGGGACCCGCCTGACCCACCTGCGGATGGACGCTTTCCACGAGAGCGGCAGCGAGCTGGCGCTCAACGTCGACCGCGTCAGTGAAAATAACGCCAGCGGTATTGCCAATGTGAGCGTCGCATTTCATTCGCAAAACGGCGGCGGCTGGCGCTTCACGCCGGCGATAAATATCGGCTATGAACACAGTTTCAGCGGCCCTTCGGTACGTACTCAGGGCCAGGTTTATCACTATGAAGTCGTACAGAACGCGGCCTACGATAGCCGTGACATGGTCAACGCCGGCGCCAGTTTGAACATCACGCGCGGTGCGCTGAGCCTGAACCTTGGCGGCCAGGCTGATGTCGCCAGCGGCGGCGACAGCCACGGCTACAGCGGCAGCCTTAGCGTGGGCTACGCCTTTTAAACATCTACAGCGGGCCGCCGCCGCGGGCGGCTTGCTCTTAGCCACGAAATTGCAAAGCGGTTAAACCTACACCGCCGAGGATCGGCGCATTTTTCGCCGCCATGGGCAAAACGAAACGCTGGCAGGAAAGGTAAAACAGAAATTATGTTTCAATCGGCTACTGGCAGCGGCAATCATCAATCTGATGCATGATTGTCCTTACCATAAAAAGTAGTTGATCTGGTATCGACAAGCTCTTATTTTGCTTCTCAGTTTTTAAACGAGATGAAACTGATGCCTACTATCACAGCCAGTAGTATGAAAGAAGCAAAAGAGTTAATGAATTGTGGAAAGTACAAAGAAATCGTCCTCAATTTCGATATTGATGCTGACGATTTTTTCACCCTCGCAACATCCCAGTCAGCAACAAAAGTCACCATCACAGACAGAAATAATCGCTCATCGGTCAAAGCAGAAAAATAATAAAAACCCCTGAGGCTCTTCTTATGCTGTTAGCTATTGGTACCGTCGCTGTTGCTTTTCTTTCCACGTTGATGCTGATCTGGCTTGACGATCGCATTACCGACCAGGATTAACGACCCGGGCCGGCGATAAGCCGCAAAACCGCCCGCCTCTGTGTTTCTCTCGCCCGTAGCCATCGGCTGCGGGCGATTCAAAAACCTCGCCCATGCCATTTTCACGCTACGCGTTGATGATTTTCGCCCGCCGCGCAGTCCATGCATACGGATGAAGACAGGTGCTTAGAGAAGAAAACGGCAAGAAAGCCCCGCGCCGCCAACGGCGCGGAGCAGGGCGATTACAGCGACTTCGCCAGGCGCTCGACGGCGGTCATCAGACCCTCTGTCGACACCGTCGAGTAGGAAAGACGCAGCGTGCGGGTATCCGGGTTATCGTTATAGAACGCTTCCCCTGGAACGTAAACCACGCCGTTTTCCAGCGTTTTCTTCATCCATTCCATGGTATCGAACGGATAGCGGAAGCGGGCCCACAGGAACATACCGCCTTTAGGACGGCTGAACGCCAGATGCTCGCCAAGCTGCGATTCCAGCGCGTCGGCCAGCGCCACGCACTTCTTGCGGTAATCTTCGCGGATCAGGGCAATCTGGCTTTCCAGACGGTTCATGCTCAGGTATTCCGCGGTGATGACCTGCGAGAGCATATTAGTGTGCAGATCCGCCGCCTGTTTAACAATCACCGTCTGCTGCGCCAGCCAGTCCGGCATCACGATCCAGCCAATACGCATCCCCGGCGCGAGGATCTTGGAGAAGGTGGAGGTATAAACCACCTGATCTTCACAGCCTGACTCAACCGCATACTGATACAGCGGACGGCGTACTTCGTCAGTGAAGCTGATTTCACCGTACGGATCGTCTTCGATAATGACGAAGTCGTGCTTTTTCGCCAGCTCAACCAGGCGGCGGCGGCGCGCTTCGCTCAGGGTTTTCCCGCCGGGGTTGCCAAACGTCGGCACCAGGTAAACGGCTTTCACACGCGTGGTTTCCAGCAGATCGGCCAGCTGTTCCACCAGCATGCCGTCATCGTCGGTATCCACGCTGAGAATATTGGCCTGCGCCAGCTGGAAGACCTGCAGCGCCGCCAGATAGGTCGGACGCTCAACGACAATCGCATCACCCGGATCGAGCAGGGTGCGGGCGACAATATCCAGCGACTGCTGCGAACCGGAAGTGATATAGACATGGCTTGCCGAACAGGCCACGCCGCGCGCCTGACACAGTTCGCTAACGGCCTGACGCAGCGGCGGATAACCTTCGGTCAAACCGTACTGGAACGCATCGTTAAAGCGCCCGTTCATCACCTGCTGCACCGCCAGGTTCAGGCCTTCGGTATCAAAAAGCTCCGGGGCCGGAATCCCGCCGCCCAGAGAGATAACGCCGGGCAGCTTACTGTGCTTGAGGAGTTCGCGGACGGCGGAGGGCTTAAGTTCACCCGCGCGGGCGGCGAGTCGCCGATCGTGCATACTATTTTCCTTTTCTGTCTTGTTGTTGTGATGTTTTATCTATTTTTACCGGTCATTCACCGGTCGCGCGACGCTGACCGGGGCTACGGGTTCGTATGTTCGGTAGCCCGGACAGATGCGCAGCATCGCCTCCGGGATATTCTTCAGCATCCAGCGGCCTTCCCCCGGGGCGGCGCGATGCGCCTTGCCCGGGCTACAAATGCCGCAGGTGACGAGAATCGCAGCCCGGATAAGGCGCTTACCGCCGCAATCCGGGGCCAAACTTAACGGCTATCTGTGTCTTTTAGCACGATTAACGGCTCAATATCGCTCTCTTTTTTAACCACCAGAGAATCATCTCCGCGCAGGCAGGTCCCGCCGTAGTTACCGCCGACGGTGAAGGTGCAAACCTGGATGTATTTGCCATCCACTTTCGGCAGGCACCACAGCTGCTGGTAGATATTTTTGCGGTCGAAAAACTGGCCGCTGGTTTTATCCAGCACTTCGTCCTGCGGGCCAATCAGGTCGATGTTGTTGCCGCAGCGGCCCGAGATAGGCTTAACCGCATAGCCGCTTTCCGCCAGCTGCTCGTTGACCACAAAATCCGTATCCAGAAGATAGCGATGATTGGGGAACAGCGACCACAGCACCGGCAAAATCGCCTTGTTGCCGGGGATGACCGTCCACAGCGGCTCGAAGACTAATACTTCCGGGCGCAGCAGAACGTCTATCAGGCGCACTTCATTATTCGGGTGTCCGGTACGTATCGGCACCGCCGCGTACTCATCGGCGCTGACTTCCCGCACCTGCTCAATGGCGGTCTCCCATGCCCAGGTTTTCCAGACGCAGTTGACCAGACGCCCGTCGGCATCAATCAGCTGCCCGGCGGCATCCCAGCGCAGCTCATCCAGGCCAAACAGAATTTTGCTCTCGAAGCCGGCCTGGGTCAGCGAACGCTGGATAAACTGCGCGTGGTAGTTCTCCTCCAGATCCTTATCCTGCATGATGTGCACGAAAGGACGCGCCCGGCTGTGCTTCCACGCTCCGGCCAGCTCATCCAGCAGATTTTCCGCCGGGTTGTGACCGGTGCCGTAGTAGCCCTGCTTCAGCCACTGCTCGAGGATCAGCCCGCCTTCGGTATGGCAGGACGCGGAATCGGCGTTGTACTCATACACCTTGAGTCCGCGCTCATCCATACAGAAATCCATGCGGCCGGTAATCATATGATGGCGACGGCGCTGCCACGAGAGGCGCAGACGCGGCCAGAGAATTTTCGGAATATCGAACAGCGCCAGCAGGCTGTCATCCTTCATCACCTTGTCGGTGGCGTGCAGGTACATCAGATGCAGCTCGTTGGTGGCTTTGATAAGCTCCTGCTCGGCGCTTTCGGTGATGGTGAAATACTGGTAAGGGTCTTTATTGATGACGTGGCCGTTGGCTTCCACGTAGGCTTTTTGCAGCGAATCTTTCTCGTTGAGCCAGTTGCCGCGGTATTGGCCTTTATTCGGCAGCCGCGCACCTTTGATGGCCATCGCCTCACCCGGCAGCACCGGCTGCGGCAGGCTGTGCTCGGTATCGGCGGTTTGGATCATCCAGCCGAGGATTTCGGTATCGGCAAAGGTGTCTTTAATCGTGTAGAGGCCGTTTTTCACTTCCAGCGTCAGCTCGCGGGTCCACTGCTGGCCCTGCGGCAGCGGCGAGTGAATGACGTTCTGTTCGGCGATCCTGACCTTATTCCCTATCAGTTGCGTAATCACCGCCACGTGGCCCGTGTGCTTAAACTCGCCGCCTTTCTGCCAGATCAGCAGTGAGCCGGCGAGAGGCGGACGGCGTGAGCCGTTGGCGAACGCCTGCAGCGGCAGAATATTGTCGTTGACCACCTCGCGGAGAAAACGCAGGGAGAAGATTTCGTAGGCCATGCCGACGTCGGTGAAAACAAAACCGTAGGTGAGGAACAGAAAGCGGCGCGCGAACTCCACGCACTGCCATTTGTGCCCCATATACTCATTACCGATATAGCTGCGGAACGTGGCGTCATCCGGATAATCTTGCGGATTTAAGCTACTGTAATTAGAAGAATAAATCGCCACGCCGCCCGGTGCGTAGCCTAATAGTGTACCAAACGGGGCGTCGCTGCTTGTGGAACCTTTGCTCATTTAGCCTGACCTCAAATTAATGCAGCCCGGGCAGTTGGCGAAACAAAACTCCCTCTTCTTATCCTGCCGCAGGCACTTACCAGACAGAGGTGGAATGATGATACCACTCATTCGATTCGCTAATCGTGCCCTTAAGGAAAATAAGCCTGCGCCCCCGGGCAAAAGTGATATCGTTATTTGAGATAAAAAAACAATCAGGAGTCGACAATGAGCACACCATCGCATCTGACCGCCCAACCGCTGGTCTGGGGGCATGGCCCCCGCACCTTTGAGGTGTTCCTCGAACCCACCTGTCCTTTCTCCGTGCGGGCATTTAATAAGCTTGATGACCTGCTGGATGAAGTTGGCGCGGATAACGTGACGATCAAAATTCGTCTGCAGTCTCAACCGTGGCATCTGTTTTCCGGCGTCATCGTCCGCTGCATTCTCGCCGCGTCCACCCTGCCGCACGGCCGCGAGCAGGCGCATAAGGTGCTTAAAGCCGTCGCCGACCACCGCGAAGAGTTTGAGTTTACCGACCACTGCAGCGGGCCGAACATGAACGCCACGCCGCAGCAGATTATCGAGCGTATCGAACGCTATAGCCACGTCTCGCTGGCCGCGGCGTTTGCCCGCCCGGAGCTACAAAACGAGATCAAATGGCATAGCAAGTACGCGCGCCAGAACGGCATCCACGTGTCGCCGACCTTTATGGTTAACGGCCTGGTGCAGGCGGATCTCGGCAGCGGCGACGACGTCAGCGCATGGGCCGCGCGGATTCTGGCTTAGTACGACTCTCCCGCGCCGGCGCGGTAGCGCCAGCGACACGACATCAACACCTCACTAAAAAGGCAGATCAGCATGTCAGAGAATAACTACCAGCCACCTAAAGTGTGGGAATGGAAGCAAAACAACGGCGGCGCATTCGCCAATATCAACCGTCCCGTCTCCGGCGCAACGCACGATCGGGAGCTGCCGGTGGGCGCGCATCCGCTTCAGCTCTATTCGCTGGGGACGCCCAACGGCCAGAAAGTGACCATTATGCTGGAAGAGCTGCTGGCGTTAGGCGTCAGCGGCGCGGAGTACGACGCCTGGCTGATTCGCATCGGCGAAGGCGATCAGTTCTCCAGCGGCTTTGTCGAGGTTAATCCGAACTCAAAAATCCCCGCGCTCCGCGACCACTCCACCACCCCGCCGACCCGCGTTTTTGAATCCGGCAGCATCCTGCTCTATCTGGCGGAAAAGTTCGGCTTCTTCCTGCCCAAAGATCCGGCAGGCCGCACCGAAACCCTCAACTGGCTGTTCTGGCTACAAGGCTCGGCCCCGTTCCTCGGCGGCGGCTTTGGCCACTTCTTCAGCTATGCGCCGGTGAAAATCGAATACGCGATCGACCGCTTTACGATGGAAGCCAAGCGCCAGCTTGACGTGCTGGACAAGCAGCTTGCCCGCGGCCGTTTTGTGGCAGGAGAGGAGTACACCATCGCCGATATGGCCATCTGGCCATGGTACGGCAACGTGGTGCTGGGGAACGTTTATAACGCCGCCGAGTTCCTGGATGCCGGTAGCTATAAAAACGTGCTGCGCTGGGCGCAGGATGTCGGCAATCGCCCGGCCGTACAGCGCGGGCGGATGGTTAACCGCACCTCAGGCCCGCTCAACGAGCAGCTTCACGAGCGCCATGACGCCAGCGACTTCGACACGCAAACCGAAGATAAACGCCAGGCCTAGCGCCCATGCCCGCCGGAGGCTTCAGCCTCCGGCTTTTAGCGCAGATACTTCTCAAACCATGCCAGCGTGCGTTGCCAGGCGAGGTCAGCCGCGGCCCGGTCATAGCGCGGCGTGGAGTCATTATGAAAGCCGTGGTTAACACCCTGATAAATATAGGCCTCGTAGACTTTATTGTGTGCCTTCAGCGCTTTTTCATAGGCGGGCCAGCCTTCATTAATGCCGCTATCAAGACCGGCATAGTGCAGCAGCAGCGGCGCTTTAATTTTATCGACCTCATTCAGCGGCGGCTGGCGGCCGTAAAACGGCACCGCGCAGGCCAGCTCAGGGAGCGCCACCGCCGCCGCATTGCTGACGCCGCCGCCGTAGCAGAACCCGGTGATACCGACCTTCCCCGTCGCCTGCGGATGCTTCGCCATAAACGCGACCGCCGCAAAGAAATCATTCATCAGCTTCACGGGATCGACTTTCTGCTGTAGCGCGCGGCCTTCATCATCATTCCCCGGATAGCCGCCGACGGAGCTCAGGCCATCCGGCGCCAGCGCGATATACCCCGCTTTCGCCACCCGCCGGGCAACGTCTTCAATATAGGGATTCAGGCCTCGGTTCTCATGCACCACCACCACGGCGGGCGCTTTGTCGGCTATTTTCGCCGGCGTCACCTGATAAGCCCGCACTTCGCCGTGGCCGTCAGGAGAGGGGTAATGAATATACTCCGGGCGGATATCCGGGTCAGTAAACGCCACCTGCTCCGCCAGAGCATAGTCGGGCTTCAGCAGATTAAACAGCGCCAGCGCGGTCATCCCGCCGACGGTATACTTCCCCGCCAGCTGGAGAAACTCGCGTTTGCTGATTTTACCGTGGGCATAGTAGTCATAATACTCGAGCAGCTGCTGCGGGAAATCTTTGGCCGTTAATCGCGTCATCACCCTGCCTCCGTTATTAAGCGCCCTTTAAGCAAAGCAGAAGCCCGGACATACGCCAGCGGAGAAAAGCAGAAACGGGGAGTAAAAAGCCCAGCGGCCAACACCGCCGGGAGAGGAGGGATCAGTGTTTCACTTTGGTCAGACGATCGAGGTAGCCCATCACAAAGGCCGACAGCACAAAGGTCAGGTGGATGATGACGTACCACATCAGCTTATTGTCCGGGACGTTTTTCGCGTCCATAAATACTCGCAGCAGATGAATAGAGGAGATCGCCACGATGGAGGCAGCCACCTTATTTTTCAGCGAAGTGGCGTCCATTTTGCCCAGCCAGCTGAGCTTCTCCTTGCCCTCGTTGATATCCAGCTGGGAAACAAAATTTTCATAGCCGGAGAACATCACCATCACCAGCAGACCGCCCACCAGGGTCATATCCACCAGCGACAGCAGGGTCAGAATCATATCCGACTCACTGACGCTGAAAATATGCGGCAGTATGTGGAAGATCTCCTGAAAAAATTTGATCGTCAGCGCAATCAAACCGAGCGAAAGGCCAAAATAAACCGGCGCCAGCAGCCAGCGCGAGGCGTACATAGCATTTTCCAGAAAGCGTTCCATAAGATCCTGTCAGTTAACATAAACGGCCGCCATTATACCGCAACAGAGCAACGTTATAGCAACAGGCGTCCAACAAGAGAGCGATTCGAGGAGATAAAAAAGGCTGGCGCAAGGCCAGCCTGAGAAGATGCGTGGAGAGAGGTTACTTCGCTTTGACGGTTTCTTCGCCCACCAGGCCAATCTTCAGATATCCCGCCTGATGCAGGGTATCCATGACCTTCATCATCGTCTCGTAGTCCACGGTTTTATCCGCGCGGAAGAAGACGGTGGTGTCTTTCTTGCCTTCGGTCAGCGCATCCAGCGAGGCGATCATGTTCTCGTCGGTAATGGGGTCATTGCCGAGGAACATGGTTTTATCCGCCTTCACCGACAGATAGATCGGCTTTTCCGGACGCGGCTGCGGCTGGCTGGAGGAAGCAGGCAGATTCACCTTCACGTCGACGGTAGCCAGCGGCGCCGCCACCATAAAGATGATTAACAGCACCAGCATGACGTCGATAAACGGCGTCACGTTGATGTCGTGCATTTCGCCGTTATCATCGAGGTTTTCGTTAAAATGCATCGCCATAAAGCATTAACCTACGCGTAGTTTCTGGGCGGTACGTACCGGCTTAACGCCGCTGGCGCTCAGGTCCAGGTCGCGGCTTTGCAGCAGCAGAACCTGGGCGGCGACATCGCCAAGGGACGCTTTGTAGCTGGCGATCATGCGGGCAAAAATGTTGTAGATGACCACCGCCGGAATCGCAGCGAACAGGCCAATTGCCGTAGCCAGCAGCGCTTCCGCGATACCCGGTGCAACCACCGCCAGGTTAGTGGTCTGGGTCTGGGCAATACCGATAAAGCTGTTCATGATGCCCCAGACGGTACCAAACAGACCAACGAACGGAGAAATCGCGCCGATGGTCGCCAGATAACCGTTGCCGCGCCCCATGTAACGACCCACCGCCGCCACGCGACGCTCCAGTCGGAAACCGGTACGTTCTTTAATGCCTTCGTTATCTTCAGAACCTGCGGAAAGCTCCAGCTCGTTCTGCGCTTCGTTAATTAACCGCGAGGTCAGGCTTTTCGCATCGAAACCGTTAGCGATATCGCTGGCCTGGTCGAGAGAGCGTGCTTCAGCAACCAGCAGCTGTTCGCGCTTGAGGCGACGCTTGCTGGCCAGGATCTCTGCGCCTTTGCCGAAAAAGATAGCCCATGTGACTACCGACGCCAGAATCAGGCCGATCATCACTACCTTAACGACAATATCGGCATGATGATACATACCCCAAACGGAGAGATCCGCCTGCATCAAATTATTACCCACACTGTATCTCCAGGACGTAAATCACAAAATCTGCGCACAATAATATCAAAACGACATCGAATTGATAGTGGTTCTCATTAGTATTTACACTGTGCAGCAAATCACGTTTATTTTCCTTGCGCTTACGCAGTAAAAAAGTTGCTGACCCCGCCGTTGATAAAATTTTTACCTGTATCCGCCGCGACCCGGTACATCAACGGGTATTCATGTTAGTTTAGACGTCCAGACGTATAAAAACAGGTTATCTGAACATGGCTGATAAACATCTTGATACTGCGCTGGTTCACGCCGGGCGCAGCAAAAAATACACCCTGGGCTCGGTAAACAGCGTCATTCAGCGCGCCTCATCGCTGGTTTTCGACACCGTCGAAGCGAAAAAGCACGCGACGCGCAACCGCGCCAAAGGCGAGCTGTTCTACGGGCGTCGCGGGACGCTAACCCATTTCTCCCTGCAGGAAGCGATGTGCGAGCTGGAAGGCGGCGCCGGCTGCGCCCTCTTCCCCTGCGGCGCGGCGGCGGTCGCGAATACCATTCTGGCGTTCGTCGAGCAGGGCGACCATATTCTGGTGACCAACACCGCCTATGAGCCTACCCAGGATTTCTGTACGAAAATTCTCGCCAAACTCGGCGTCACCACCGGCTGGTTCGACCCGCTCATCGGCGGCGATATCGCCCGTCTGGTGCAGCCGAACACCCGCGTGGTGTTCCTCGAATCCCCCGGCTCCATCACCATGGAAGTCCATGATGTTCCGGCAATCGTCGCGGCAGTACGTCGCGTCGCTCCCGAAGCCATCATTATGATCGACAACACCTGGGCGGCGGGCGTGCTGTTTAAAGCGCTGGAGTTTGGTATCGATATCTCCATTCAGGCCGGCACCAAATATCTGATCGGCCATTCCGACGCGATGGTGGGTACCGCCGTGTCCAATGAGCGCTGCTGGGCGCAGCTGCGCGAAAACGCCTATTTGATGGGGCAAATGGTCGATGCCGATACCGCCTATATGACCAGCCGCGGCCTGCGCACCTTAGCGGTACGCCTGCGTCAGCACCATGAAAGCAGCCTGCAGATTGCCGAATGGCTGGCGCAGCATCCGCAGGTGGCGCGCGTTAATCATCCCGCCCTGCCCGGCAGCAAAGGCCATGAGTACTGGAAGCGCGACTTCACCGGCAGCAGCGGTCTGTTCTCTTTCGTGCTCAATAAACGCCTGACCGACGCCGAACTGTCCGCTTATCTGGACCACTTCAGCTTGTTCAGCATGGCCTACTCCTGGGGCGGCTTTGAATCGCTGATTTTAGCCAACCAGCCGGAACACATTGCCGCAATCCGCCCTGATGCTGAAGTTGATTTCAGCGGCACGCTGATCCGCCTGCATATCGGGTTAGAAAATGTTACCGATCTGCTGGATGATTTAGCGGCGGGCTTCGCGCGTATCGTGTAAAGTGACGGTCAGTGGCAACAATAGCGGACGTTTTTTAGAAAAACGGCCGCTTTAGTTGCGCCCGGGATCAAGGTGCCCGAGCCTCTTCAGGAGTACACTAGACAAAAAACACGGTACCACTTAGGAAAGTCCATGGTTGTCATTCAAGAAATTGTCGCCGCGCTGTGGCAGCATGATTTTGCCGCGTTGGCAAACCCCCACGTTGTGGGCGTTGTATATCTGGTCATGTTCGCAACCCTGTTTCTGGAAAACGGTCTGCTGCCCGCCTCATTTTTACCGGGCGATAGCCTGCTGCTGCTCGCCGGGGCGCTCATCGCCAAAGGCGTAATGGACTTTGTACCTACGGTCGCCATTTTAACCGCCGCGGCCAGCCTCGGCTGCTGGCTGAGCTATATCCAGGGGCGCTGGCTGGGTAACACCGTTACGGTTAAGCGCTGGCTTGGGCATCTACCGCATAAGTACCATCAGCGGGCAACCTGCATGTTTGACAAACACGGCCTGCTGGCGCTGCTGGCCGGGCGTTTCCTGGCGTTTGTTCGCACCCTGCTGCCCACCATGGCGGGCATTTCCGGGCTGCCAAACCGCCGCTTCCAGTTCTTCAACTGGCTGAGCGCGCTGCTGTGGGTTGGCGTAGTCACCGGTCTGGGCTATGCGCTGAGCATGATTCCCTTCGTTAAGCGCCATGAAGATCAGGTTATGACCTGCCTGATGATTTTGCCTATCGCGCTGCTGATCGCCGGGCTGCTCGGTACGGTTATCGTGGTGATTAAAAAGAAATACTGTAACGCCTGATCGTTTACCGGGGCGGTGCGGATGCGCCGCCCTTACATCGTTCGTCACATCCCCTGAATCGTTCTGATACGCGCCGCATCCTCCCCCGGCGTCATGCCGAAATAACGTTTAAACTCGCGGCTAAACTGCGATGCGCTTTCATACCCCACCCGCATCGCCGCCGCGCTGGCCTTCATACCATCGTGGATCATCAGCATGCGCGCTTTATGCAGGCGATAGGTTTTCAGGTACTGCAGCGGAGAGGTGCTGGTGACTGATTTAAAGTTATGGTGGAACGCCGAGACGCTCATATTCGCTTCCGCCGCCAGCTGATCGACGCTGAGGTTCTCTGTGTACTGGCTTTCAATACGCTTCAATACGCGGCTAATCAGGCTGAAGTGGGTCTGACGACTGACCAGCGCCAGCAGCGCCCCCCCGCACGGCCCGGTCAGCACGTGATAGAGAATTTCGCGGATAATCTGTTTGCCAAGAATGCGCGCGTCCAGCGGGCGCTCCATGACATCCAGCAGGCGCTCCGCCGCGCACAATATCTCTTCGGACAGCACCGCAGAGTTGATCCCGCTCGACGCCATGGACGGCTGAAACTGCTCATCTTCCCCGATATCCATCAGCAGTTCTTGCAGCTGAAGAATATCGACGTTCAGCCGAATCCCCGCCAGCGGGACTTCCGGAGTGGCGAAGGTTTCGCATTCAAACGGCAGCGGTACCGTCAGCAGCAGATACTCATTGGTGTCATAGCGAAAGGTACGCTCGTTAATGTAGCCAATTTTATGCCCGGAAAAGAGAAAAACGATCCCTGGCTGATACATAACCGGCGTGCGCGTCCCCGGCTGAGTGCCGTACAGCAGGCGAATATCCGGCAGCAGACCGTTAAGCATTTCTTCTTTATCTTTCAGCTGATTAACCTTATGTGTTAATAGCTGGCATATCTCAGCGCGGTTCATTTATCGTGCTTCTCCGAACGTTTTTATACCTTCGCATTGTGCGCACTTTCGGCGAATTTCTCCAGCCACAAGGAGAAATGGGCAAGACAACGGCAGGAATGTGCATTGAGGGGAACGGCCCGCGGGAACACAATGTCCGTCATCTGGCAGAGGTATTGTCTCTGTTGGCGGTTTTATCTATTTGAGGGCACCAGCCATGAATAATTTCGACCTACATACCCCAACCCGCATTCTGTTCGGCAAAGGCGCGATTGAAAATCTGCGCGATCAAGTCCCGGCGGATGCACGCGTGCTTGTCACCTACGGCGGCGGTAGCGTGAAGAAAACCGGCGTGCTTGATCAGGTTCTGAGCGCGCTGAACGGCATTGACGTTCGGGAATTTGGCGGCATCGAGCCAAATCCGTCCTACGAAACGCTGATGAACGCGGTGCAAATCGCGCGTGATGAAAAGATCACTTTCCTGTTGGCGGTGGGCGGCGGCTCCGTTCTCGACGGCACCAAATTCATCGCCGCGGCGGCCCACTATGCGGCCGATAGCGATCCGTGGGAAATCCTTGAAACCTACGGCAGCAAAGTGGCCAGCGCCATCCCGATGGGCTCCGTACTGACGCTGCCGGCGACCGGCTCCGAATCCAATAAAGGCGCGGTGATCTCGCGCAAAACCACCGGTGACAAACGTGCGTTTATGTCCACCCATGTGCAACCGGTGTTCGCCATTCTGGATCCGGTTTACACCTATACCCTGCCGCCGCGCCAGGTGGCTAACGGCGTCGTTGACGCATTCGTCCATACCGTTGAGCAGTACGTCACCTATCCGGTCGACGGCAAAATTCAGGACCGCTTCGCCGAAGGCATTCTGCTGACCCTGGTGGAAGACGGCCCGAAAGCGCTGAAAGAGCCGGAAAACTACGACGTTCGCGCCAATATTATGTGGGCGGCCACCCAGGCGCTGAATGGCCTGATCGGCGCAGGCGTTCCGCAGGACTGGGCGACCCACATGTTGGGCCACGAACTGACCGCCATGCACGGGCTCGATCACGCGCAGACGCTGGCCATCGTTCTGCCGGCCCTGTGGAATGAAAAACGCGATGCTAAACGCGCTAAACTGCTGCAGTACGCCGCTCGCGTCTGGAACATCACCGAAGGTTCTGAAGAAGCGCGTATTGATGCCGCCATCGCCGCAACGCGTGATTTCTTCGAACAGATGGGCGTCCCGACGCGCCTTTCCGCCTATGGTCTGGATGGCAGCTCTATCCCGGCGCTGCTGGCGAAACTGGAAGAGCACGGCATGACCCAGCTCGGTGAAAACCAGGATATTACGCTGGACGTCAGCCGCCGTATTTACGAGGCTGCGCGCTAATCAACCTCCTCTCCGCCGCGTAAACTCGCGCAAAGGAGAGGAGTTTAACTACCGTTTTTAGCTATTTCGTCCAGACTTAATGCTACCCCTCAGCGGAATTTATTCCGCTGAGTTCATTAACAGGAGGAAGGCATGACACATCCAACCGTTATAAAACTACACGACGGCAACCTGATGCCGCAGCTGGGGCTCGGCGTGTGGAAAGCAGGCAACGAGGAAGTCGTCTCCGCCATTCATAAGGCGCTGGAAGTCGGTTATCGCTCGTTTGACACCGCCGCCGTGTACCAGAATGAAACCGGCGTCGGCAATGCGTTAAGCAGCGCAGGCGTCGCCCGCGATGAGCTGTTCGTCACCACGAAACTGTGGAATGACGATCAAAAGCAGCCCAAAGAAGCGCTGCAGGAAAGCCTTAAAAAACTGAAGCTCGACTACGTCGACTTATACCTCATACACTGGCCGGTTCCGGCAACTAACCATTACGTCGACGCCTGGAAAAGCTTAATTGAGCTGCAGCAGCAGGGGCTGGCAAAAAGCATCGGCGTCTGTAATTTCCAGGTTCATCATCTGCAAAAAATCATCGATGAAACCGGCGTCGCTCCGGTGATAAACCAGATTGAACTTCACCCGCTGATGCAGCAGCGCCAGCTTCACGCCTGGAATGCGACGCATAAGATCCAGACCGAGTCCTGGAGCCCGCTTGCGCAGGGCGGCGAAGGGGTATTCGATCAGAAAATTATTCGTCAACTGGCGGATAAATACGGTAAAACCCCGGCGCAGATCGTTATCCGCTGGCATCTCGACAGCGGACTGGTGGTGATCCCGAAATCGGTGACGCCATCGCGCATTGCCGAGAATTTTAGCGTCTGGGACTTCCGTCTTGATAAAGATGAATTGAGTGAAATCACCCGGCTGGACCAGAACAAGCGACTGGGACCCGATCCGGATCAGTTCGGCGGTTAACCTTTCCTGCTCCGTCGGCTTCCGGCGGAGCATCGCTTTGCTATCCGGCTAAAAGCACGTACATTCATGGCTTATTACAATCAAATGGATGCGTGCTGATGAGCTGTATTTTCTGCCAAATTGTTGAGGGGAAAGCCCCCTGCCATAAGGTATGGGAAGATGAACACCACCTCGCCTTTCTCTCTATTTTCCCGAATACCGACGGTTTTACGGTCGTGATCCCGAAGAAGCACTACCCCAGCTATGCGTTTGATATGCCGCCGCAGGCATTGGCCGATCTGGTGCTGGCGACGCAGAAGGTGGCGAAGCTTCTGGATAAAGCCTTTGATGACGTGGGCCGTACGGGGATGTTTTTTGAAGGCTATGGCGTTGACCATGTCCACAGCAAGCTCAGCCCGATGCACGGCACCGGCGATATGACCCAATGGCGGCCTATCGAGTCGCGTCAGACTCAGTTTTTTGCGCAATACGAAGGCTATCTCTCTTCCCACGATCACGAGCGGGCGGATGATGAAAAGCTGGCGGCGCTGGCCGCCAGAATCAGAGAGGCGTAGCCATAGAATTTGCTTTGCCGTTTGGCAAGCGACTGACCGGGCCCGGAATTATCAGGCCCGGTCAGCGAAGCACCACCGGGCAATGCAGCCGAATTAACGACCGGCGACCTTACCGCGTTTTACGGGCTTCTTCGCCGTCGCCCCGCCGTTCGAGCGCTGGTGCACAATCGGCGTATGCTTGGTCAGCGCCGGACGGGTATGGCGGTTCTGGCGACGCGCTTCGCGCATTTCATCGATCGTCGGCGCCGGTACCAGGCAATCGCGACGGCTGCCGATCAGGTGCTTTTTACCCATGGTTTCCAGCGCCTGGCGGATCAGCGGCCAGTTGGCCGGATCGTGATAGCGCAGCAGCGCCTTGTGCAGGCGGCGCTGTTTGTCACCCTTCGGCACCACCACATCCTCACTCTTATAGCCAATCTTACCCAGCGGATTCTTGCCGGTGTAATACATGGTGGTCGAGTTCGCCAGCGGCGACGGATAGAAGTTCTGCACCTGATCCAGGCGGAAACGATGCTGTTTAAGCCACAGCGCCAGATTCACCATATCTTCATCCCGCGTGCCGGGGTGGGCGGAAATAAAGTATGGGATGAGATACTGCTCTTTACCGGCCTGCTTCGAATAGGTATCAAACAGCTCTTTAAAACGATCGTAGCTGCCCATACCCGGCTTCATCATCTTCGACAGCGGTCCCTCTTCCGTATGCTCCGGGGCAATCTTCAGATAGCCGCCAACGTGGTGGGTAGCCAGCTCTTTGATATAGCGCGGGTCTTCAACGGCGATGTCGTAACGTACGCCGGAAGCGATGAGGATCTTTTTGATGCCTTTCAGGTCACGGGCGCGGCGATAGAGATTAATCGTCGGCTCATGGTTGGTGTCCATATGCGGGCAGATATCCGGATAAACGCATGACAGGCGGCGGCAGGTCTGCTCGGCGCGCGGCGACTTGCAGCGCAGCATATACATGTTGGCCGTCGGGCCGCCAAGATCGGAAATAATGCCGGTAAAACCGGGAACCGTGTCGCGAATCGCTTCGATTTCATTGATGATCGAATCTTCGGAACGGCTCTGAATGATACGCCCCTCATGCTCGGTAATTGAGCAGAAGGAACAGCCGCCAAAACAGCCGCGCATAATGTTAATCGAGAAGCGGATCATCTCGTAGGCCGGAATGCGGGCATCGCCGTAGGAGGGATGTGGTACGCGCTTATACGGCAGGGCAAATACGCTATCCATCTCTTCGGTGGAGAGCGGGATTGCGGGCGGGTTAACCCAGATATAGCGCTCGCCGTGCTTCTGCATCAGCGCGCGGGCACAGCCGGGGTTGGTTTCATGGTGCAGAATACGCGACGCGTGCGCGTAGAGAACCTTGTCGCCTTTCACCTTCTCAAAGGAAGGCAGCAGGACGTAGGTCTTCTCCCACGGCTTCGGACGCGGGGGCTGCACGGTAACGCGCTTCGCTTCCTGTTTTGGCGGCGCGACGGTTTTGTTATCCGCGCACGGCAGATCTTCACCGTACGGATGCGGAATCGGGTCGATTTTCCCCGGCGTATCCAGACGCGTGGAATCCACTCCGCTCCAGCCCGGCAGCGCCTCTTTCACCATGATGGCGGTGTTGCGTACGTCACGAATTTGCCCGATGGGCTCGCCGGCGGCCAGACGGTGCGCCACTTCCACCAGCGGACGCTCGCCGTTGCCGAACATCAGCATATCGGCTTTGGAGTCCACCAGAACCGAGCGACGCACGGTATCAGACCAGTAGTCGTAGTGCGCGGTACGGCGCAGGCTGGCTTCGATACCGCCGAGGATCACCGGGACATCTTTCCAGGCTTCTTTACAGCGCTGGGTATAGACCAGCGTGGCGCGATCCGGGCGTTTACCGGCAACGTTACCCGCCGTATAGGCATCGTCATGACGCAGCTTACGGTCGGCGGTGTAGCGGTTGATCATCGAATCCATGTTGCCGGCGGTGACGCCGAAGAACAGATTCGGTTTACCCAGGCGCATAAAATCGTTTTTATTATTCCAGTCCGGCTGGGAAATAATCCCCACGCGAAACCCCTGCGCTTCCAGCATGCGTCCGCAAATCGCCATGCCGAAGCTCGGGTGATCGACATAGGCATCGCCGGTAACCAGAATGATGTCGCAGCTATCCCAGCCAAGTTGATCCATCTCTTCTCGCGACATCGGCAAGAACGGCGCGGGGCCAAAGCAGGCGGCCCAGTACTGCGGCCAGGAGAAAAGGTCACGATCCGGTTGGATCAGGGATATTGCGCTCATATTGCTTCCGGGGAAATGATAAAAAAATAATCAAAAAGGGCGGCGATTATAAGCCGGAACGATGGAAGAAATGAAGGAGGTTTTTCCAATCCCGGCCGCATGGAACCGGGACAGAATAAATTACGGCGCCGGATTCACCAGAATCTGGCCAATGGAACCCCGGTCGGCAAGCTCCAGCGTCTGGCTTAAATACTGGAACGGGAAGTGCGGCCAGGAGGGCTGATTGTAATAGACCAACAGCTCAACCTGGCCATCGATCCAGACGGTATCCTTCCAGCCGCGATCTTCCGGGAACGGCGCGGAGCCGTTGACGTTACGCACCTGGAACATGACGCCTTCAATATGGAACGACTGCGGCCGGTCGGCGCGCACAATCCAGCGCTCCCAGGTACCCTGCTGCGCCGTAATATCGATACGCTGCGGATCCCACAGCTGACCGTTGATCCCCGGATCGTCGCCAAGAGTGATCTCACGGCTGCGAATCGCCGCGCCGGCCAGAATTTCCGTCGGCAGCAAACGCACGGGCAGACTATCGGTCACCAGCGGCAGCAGGCCCGTCGGGCGCAATGTCAGAATCAGCGTGGAGATCAGAATACTCGACGGCTCGAAGAAGCCGCGAATACGATCGACGATGCTTGCCGCTTCCCCGCAGGTGATCGACACTTCATCACCGTTGGTCATATCGACCAGAATTTCTCGACGCTCGCCCGGCGCCAGCGACAGCTGCTTCAGCGAAACCGGCGCGGGCAGGAGTCCCTGGTCACCGGAAATCACGTGCAGCAATCGGCCATCGCTCATCTGCAGCTGATAGCGACGGGAGTTGGACGCATTCAGCAGGCGCAGGCGCACCCAGCCGCGCGACACCTCAACGAAAGGCCCCTGTACGCCGTTCACCAGCAGCGTATCGCCCACGAAACCACCGCTACCTGGCTCGCTGTATTCAGGCGTACCGAAGTTATCCAGACGTTTGTCCTGAATAATCACCGGAAAATCATCCACGCCGTAGTGATTGGGGATCGGCAGATTCTTACTGACATCATCTTCCACCAGCCACATTCCCGCCAGGCCGTTATAGACCTGTTTTGCCATATGGTTTGGGGTGTTGGCCTGATACCACAGGGTCGCCGCGCTTTGGCGGATTGGCAATACCGGCGCCCAGTCGGCGTTAGCGGACATCATGCGCGCGGCACCGCCGATCAGCGGACCGGGGACCTGCAGACCACGGATGGTCATCGCCACGTTTTCCGTCAGGCGGTTGCTGTAGATCAGCTTGACATCGTCGCCATTCCAGACGCGAATGGTTGGCCCCATATAGCGACCGTTAATCCCCCACACCGAGGCGCGGGTACCGGGCGTAAACGACCAGTGCGCGCGCTGTAGCGTCAAGAATAGCGGCTGCCCGCGGCGGGACTCCAGCAGAGGGGGGATCGGCAGCGCAGGCTGCTGGCCAGCGGCCTGTGCCTTCAGCGGCGCGGCGCCCGCGCACAGCGCTACGCCTGAAGCCTTAATGAACTGACGCCGACTGAGTGACATATTAACTCCATGAAATACTGACTAATTAACAAGGGAATTCGTTTCCCGCCAGCAATCCGCGCGCTGTTTGCGGCGTTTCCTGTGTTATTTCTTTGCGGCCGCTTCGCGTTCGGCAACTTCTTTATCCAGCTCAGCGATTTTCGCGGACATCAGCTCGCGGCAGTGCGTCGCCAGCGCGCGAACGCCCTCTTTTCCATACTGGCTGGTATCTACCGGCGGCAGCATTTCTACAATCACCAGACCGTTATTCAGGCGATTGAGATTAATTTTATTCGATGTATTAGACACGCACACCGGAATAATTGGCACGCCAGCCGCGACAGCGGCATGAAAAGCGCCGGTTTTAAAAGGCAGCAAACCGCGGCCGCGGCTGCGGGTCCCTTCCGGAAACATCCAAAAAGAGATATTGCGCTTTTTAAATGCGTTCACGACTTCGGCAATAGTGCCGTGCGCTTTTGCGCGGTTATTGCGATCGATCAGCAGGTTCCCCGTGAGCCAGTAGAGCTGGCCGAAAAAGGGGATCCACGCCAGGCTCTTTTTACCCACGGTCACGGTCGGCGGCTGCACGATATTTGATGCCGTCACCATATCATAGTTATTCTGGTGGTTAGCGATATAGATGGCGTTGCCGTAGCTTTCCGCATCGGCTGGCTTGCGCAGCTCGACTTTCAGGCCGAAGACCGGCGACAGTTTGCCAAACAGGTGGCCGAAGGTGGCGACGTGCTTAGGGTTACGCGGGCTGAACAGACAATAAATACAGCCGAAGATGCACACCAGAATACAATAGATGACAACGATAATTAGTCGAAAAATAAATAGCATAGCTACCTCTGAAACCCAAACCGCTTAGAATTATACTCGCTGTTTCGCAGATTGCAGGCATCGGGCATCATTGCAAAGCGCGCTGCGCATCTCAAATGACGCTGGCGGATATTGTTCATCGCAATGCCTGAATAAACAACGATTTTGCGGTAAATATTAACCTCCCCCGCCGAACCGCGGGGGAGGGTGCTCCTACTCTTCGCTATCGCCCGCGGAGGCGCGACGCGGTGAGTCAATTTCCACCCGGTCAATTTTCTGTAATCCGCGCATCAGAGAGCCGCGGCGGCCGCGCTCGCCGGTGACTTTTTGCAGCTCTTCCGGGCGTAGTTTGATTTTCCGTTTGCCGACGTGAATCGTCAGCGTACTTTGCGGCGGCAGAACGAACAGGTGCGCCAGTCCATCCTGGCCCGCAGCCGCTTCCGCCGACGGAATATTGATGATCTTGTTGCCTTTGCCTTTCGACAGCTGCGGCAGGTCGCTCACCGGGAACATCAGCATGCGGCCGGCTGCGGTAATGGCCAGCAGCATATCGGACTCATCCTCAATCACCAGCGGCGGCATTACGTGCGCGTTATCCGGAAGGCTAATCAACGTCTTACCGGCACGATTGCGCGCGACCAGATCGTTGAAAGTACAAATAAACCCGTAGCCTGCGTCGGAAGCCAGCAGCAGTTTTTGGTCATCGGCCTCCATCAGCATATGTTCTACCGTCGCCCCCGGCGGCAGCGTCAGCTTACCGGTGAGCGGCTCGCCCTGTCCGCGTGCGGACGGCAGGGTGATAGGGTCAATCGCGTAGCTACGCCCGGTGGTGTCAATAAAGACCACTGGCTGATTGCTCTTCCCTTTCACTGCGGCTTTAAAACTGTCGCCCGCTTTATAGTTCAGCCCCGGCGCGTCGATATCGTGGCCTTTGGCGCTGCGCACCCAGCCGCTCTGCGACAGAACGATAGTAACCGGCTCGGACGGCAGCATATCGTGCTCGCTCATCGCTTTCGCTTCTTCACGCTCGCGCAGCGGCGAACGGCGATCGTCGCCAAAAGCGTCGGCGTCGGCCTGCAGCTCTTTTTTCAGCAGGTTATTCATTTTGCGTTCAGAAGCCAGAATGGCCTGCAGATGGTCGCGCTCTTTTTCCAGCTCGTTCTGCTCACCGCGAATCTTCATCTCTTCCAGCCGGGCGAGATGGCGCAGTTTTAACTCCAGAATCGCTTCCGCCTGGGTTTCGCTGATACCAAAGCGCGACATCAGTGCCGGCTTCGGCTCATCTTCGTGACGGATAATTTCGATAACTTCATCGATATTCAGAAACGCCACCAGCAAACCTTCCAGGATATGCAGGCGCTTAAGGACTTTTTCCAGACGGTAGCTGAGACGACGGCGCACGGTATCGCGGCGGAAAGTCAGCCATTCCGAGAGGATTTCCAGCAGATTTTTTACCGCCGGACGGTTATCGAGCCCGATCATATTCAGGTTGATACGATAGCTCTTTTCCAGATCGGTCGTCGCGAACAGGTGGTTCATCACCTGCTCCATATCCACGCGGTTAGAGCGCGGGACGATCACCAGACGAGTCGGGTTTTCGTGATCCGATTCGTCGCGCAGGTCATCCACCATCGGCAGCTTTTTGTTGCGCATCTGGGCGGCAATCTGCTCGAGCACGCGGGCACCGGAAACCTGATGCGGCAGCGCGCTGATCACCACCGCACCGTCTTCTTTCGCCCATACCGCGCGCATACGCACCGAACCGCGGCCATTCTGGTAGATTTTGCGGATCTCGGCGCGCGGAGTAATGATTTCCGCTTCGGTCGGGTAATCCGGCCCCTGTACAATATCCAGCAGATCGTCCAGAGAGGTCTGCGGTTTTTCAATCAAGGTAATGGCCGCCTGAGCCACTTCACGCAGGTTGTGCGGCGGAATATCCGTCGCCATGCCGACGGCAATGCCGGTAGTGCCGTTGAGCAGAATATTAGGCAAGCGCGCAGGCAGCATCTTCGGCTCCTGCAAAGTGCCGTCGAAGTTCGGTACCCAGTCAAC
>NZ_ALNJ01000120.1:0-61871 GCF_000293135.1 Klebsiella sp. OBRC7
GACAGCGGTCAAACAGCACCACCGGCAGCTGTTCGCTGAGCTTCAGATAGTCGGCATCGTTGTGCATACAAGAGGCGACGATCAGGCCGTCAACCTGGCGGGCAATCATGTTATTGACCACCATGCTCTCCTGACCGGGGTTTTCGTCGGTACAGGAGATCAGCAGCTGAACGCCCGCTTCGCGGCACAGCATCTCCAGCTCATGGGAAAAGACCGCAAAGCCGTAGTTGGTGATCTCCGGCACCACCAGACCGATGGTGTGGCTGCGGTTATCGCGCAGCGAGCGGGCGTGAATGCTCGGCTGATAGTGCTGCTCGCGGGCAATCGCCAGCACGCGCTCGCGCGTTTCCTGCGCCACGCGCAGCTCCTTGCCACGACCGTTCAGCACCAGGCTGGCGGTCGCTTTGGAAACGCCCGCCAGTTCGGCGATATCTTTAATGGTTACGCGTTTGGTTTTCATTACGACGCCATGAGCCTGAAAGCAAAACGCTTATTCTATCATGCATGTTCGCAGCGGCCAGTAGCAGAATGCATCCGGCGCGCTGCCGGAGAAAATCAGCTGCGCCGGATAATCCGGGAAGCAGCGGCTGCTCATCACCCCCTCGCCGTCGTTGATGAAAATCTCCACGCTCGACCGATCGATGAAAATCCGCAGCGAGCGCACCTCGCCGCGCCAGTAGCGATAGTGCATTTCGTCGCTGGCGAGGCTGCGTCGCGCCAGACGGATACCGCTGGCGTCGCGCTGCAGGGTTAACGCACCGCCGAAATCAAGGCTTAGCGCGTCGTCGCCGACGGTTTGCAGCGCGATTTCCATCGGCGCCAGCGGCAGGGCGTTCCCCGGCCAGCCGTGCGCTTCGCCGCGCAGGGCGGTCAGCTCGCGCAGCGGACGCTGGTAAAGCTGACCGTCGATAAATTCCAGCTCGCGCAGGCAGGTCATCTGGTGGATCCAGCCGCTGGCAAGCGTCGGCTGAAGCATCTCTTCACCGTCCGGGACGCCCATCCAGCCGACCAGCAGGCGGCGGCCATCGCTGGTGTGCGTAGTCTGCGGGGCGTAGAACTCGAATCCGGCGTCCAGCTCGTGCAGCTCGTCGTGTTTGAACGCGGCGCGTTCGTAGTCGACATCGCCGCTCATCCATACAGCCGGATAGGTATTGAGGAAACGCTCTTCTTCGCGGGCAATCCCCTGCGGGCAGCAGATCAGAATATGCTGGTCGCCGAGCGGAAACAGATCCGGACACTCCCACATATAGCCCGCGTCGCTCAGGCCGTTAATGCCGTCGCCGGCGATTTCGCCCTCGCTGCGCCACTGATGAAGGTCCGGGGAGCTGAACAGCAGCACCTTACCGTGCTTTTGCCGATCCTGCGCTCCCAGTACCATGTACCAGCGGTCTTTATGCCGCCAGACCTTCGGGTCGCGTACGTGGCCGGTATAGCCCTCCGGCAGCGGCAGGACCGGACCGATTTTGCGGAAGGTACCGTCGGCGTTTTCCGTCGCCAGACACTGCCACGCGGTTCGGCCGCCGTCGTCAAACTTCACGTTGCCGGTATAGCACAGGGTGAGCGTACCGTTGTTATCCACCGCGCTACCGGAGTAGCAGCCGTTGCGGTCGTACTCTTCATCCGGCATCAGCGCAATAGGCTCATGCCGCCAGTGCAGCAGATCCTCTGAACTCCAGTGCGCCCAGCACTTGAACTTATGATCGCAGGCGAGCGGGTTCCACTGGTAGAACAGATGATAGCGCCCGGCAAACTCGACAAACCCGTTGGGGTCGTTCATCAACCCGGTCACCGGCGCATGGTGCCAGCGCGGATAATGGCTATCGGCCAGCGCGCGCGGCTGGCCCTGCATAACGGCCTGCAAAATCGCAGGCAGACGTGATGGTAGTGACATTATTCAGCGTCCGTTTTGTATTTCAACAGCAGAGAGACGGCGAAAGCGACGCCAAAGGCGATGACCATGCCGATAATGTAGTTCAGCAGCGAGCTGGCCTGCACGATGGCCATGCCGGGAATCGCCGTCAGGCCGACTGCGGTCATATAGACGTGCACTGACACGACCCACGCGCCGCCCGCCGCGCCGCCGATCAGCGCCGCGATAAACGGCTTCATGAAGCGTAAGTTGATACCAAAAATCGCCGCCTCGGTGATGCCCAGCATAGCGGAAAACGCCGAGGGCAGCGCAATGGCTTTGATTTTGACGTCTTTGGTTTTAAACCATACCGCCAGGCAGGCGCCGCCCTGGGCGACGTTGGCCATGGACCAGATCGGCAGCAGGAAGTTGACCCCGATGGACGGGTTGCCCAGCAGCCCGGCTTCGATGGCGTGGAAACTGTGGTGAATACCGGTAATGACGATAACCGAATAGAGACCGCCAAACAGCAGCCCGGCGAGCCAGCCGGCGTGGCTAATCAGGGTGCTGAGGACAAACGAAATGCCGTCGCCGAGCGCGCGACCGGCCGGGCCGATAATCAGCAGGGCGATAAAACCGGAAATAATCACCGTCAGGAACGGCGTCAGGATCAGGTCCAGGGCATCGGGGATCGCGCGGCGCAGCTGCTTCTCAACGATGCTCATAAACCACACCGCCAGCAGCACCGGGAACACCGTCCCCTGATAGCCGATCATGGCGATTTCGAGGCCAAAGAAGTTCATGGTATGGAAACCGGCGGCCACGCCCCAGGCGTTAGTCAGCGCCGGGTGGGTCAGAATGCCGCCGAGCGTCGCGCCGAGATAGGGGTTACCGCCGAATTCGCGGGCCGCGGTAAAGCCAATCAGGATCGGCAGAATGATAAACGCCGCCGAACTGCACATATCCAGCATGATGTAGAGGGCGTTGCTCGGATCAACCCAGCCGTAGGTTTTGACCATCCCCAGCAGGCCCATCAGCAGGCCGGAGGCGACGATAGCCGGGATAATCGGTACGAAGATGTTCGACAGCAGGCGCGCGATGCGCTGGAAAGGATTAAGCTTTTTCGCCGCGATGTCGGCGGCCTCCGATTTGCTGGATTCGCTAATACCCGCCGCCTGAATAAAGGCGGCGTAGACTTTATTCACCACCCCGGTACCGAAAATAATCTGCATCTGCCCGGCATTGCGGAAACAGCCCTTAACCCCTTCAATTTTGCCGATAGCCTGCTGGTCGGCCAGCGCGTCATCGACCAGCACCAGGCGCAGGCGCGTGGCGCAGTGCGCGGCGCTGGCGATATTTTCCTTGCCTCCCAGAAGCGGAAGCAGCGAGCGGGAAATCTGTTCAAAATCCATAGTACCCTCTGAATGCGTAAAAAAATTCGTGTTGTCGTCCCGCGTTAACGGGGGCGCAGTCTCTGCGTCGTTATTGTGTCCGGGGCGACGAAAGGCGCGTCGTCGCCCCGGAGGGGCCTGTCGTCAGGCGTTCACCGTCAGAACCAGGTTTCCATCTGCATACCGAACGACCATTCGCCGCCCGAGGTAAAACCATTGCTGCCCAGCGCGTCATCGCTGGCGTAATTATTCAGTTTTTTGCTCCAGTCCATCCACGAGGTGTAAAGGCGGATTTCAGGGCGGCTGAAGAAATCACCGATGCTGCCGACCTTAAATGTCGGGGCGAAGGTGAGCTTGTAGAAGCTACCGTTTACCGCATGACGATCGTTATAACCTTCGGGTTTGAGATCCATATACTGGTAGCTGCCTTCGTAAGCGAGAGCGAAGTTCTGGTTGATCTCCTGGATCAGGCGCATGTTGAGCGTGGCCCACTGATAGCTGTCACCATCGGCATAACGGCCTTTACTGCTTTGCGCCAGGATCGCCGGGGCGATAGACCAGTTTTCGCTGAGCGGGGTGGTGCCATAGCTGGCGAAGCGCCAGGTGTTGGCTCCCGACCGTAGCGCGCCGTCAGAGCCGATACCTTTAACTTCCGCGCCCAGGCCGTGACCGTAGAGCAGGGCGGTTTTGCTGGTGCCTTCACGCAGACCGTAAAAACTGTCGTTGTGCAGGCCGAGCAGCGTATGTACCCCGGTATTTGCCGCATCGCCTTTGACCGGGTTACCGTTGGTATCCTGACGGTCGTCGTTGTCTTTTGCCCGCATCCCGCTGACCATCACCTGCACCGGACCGATGAAGTTGTTCATGCTGAGGATATAGTTCTGCACGCTGTTGCTCGAGTCAGCAATATCGCCGAAATTGCGCCCGTAAAGCGAGAGGTTGCTGCGGATGCTGTCGTTCCACCTGACGTCGTAAATACCGCCGCCGGTACCGGCGAGGAACACAACGTCAGAGTCAATCCAGTGAATATCAAAGTTGTCGCGGTCAAAGCGTTTCCCGGCCCACAGGGTGGAGCCTTTAAACGCCCCTGTGAAGGTGGGCAAGTTACCCAGTTCGACAAAGGCCTGACGAACGTTCAAATCGCTGCTGCTTGCCGTCCAGTCGTTATAAGTGGTTTGTCCGTCGGCGACCATCACTTTGAAACGGGTCGTCGCGCCATTATCCAGGGTCTGCTTATGTTCAAGGTTCATTTCAACGTAGGTATCGGCCTGGTTTCCCAGACGACCGATAGCCCCGCCGGTTTCCCCCGCTGGCGTCATGTAGGCGCCGGATTTGGTGCTGGCGGCGGAATCATTCATTATCACGCCGGAGCGGGCGTAGCCGTGAAACTCAAAGCCGCTTTTCTCATCGGCCTTCTTCTCGAGTTTGGCGGTACGTTGAACCACTTCCTGCGTCGTGTCCTGATTTTTCTGCTGCTGCGCGGTGAGCTGTTGGACCTGTTTCTCCGCCGACTCGGCGCGGTTTTCCGCAGTTTGCGCCCGGTTTTCCGCCTCCTGCAGGCGTTTTTCCAGGGCGATCAAACGGGCTTCGATCGTGCTGAGATCCGTTTGCGCGTGGGCTGAGGCGGCGCCGGTTAGCAAAGCGATAAGGACGGCGAGTGTGCTTTTTTTATACATGCTGGTTGCATCCCGAAAGGAAAATGTAAAATGTTGTTTTTTGCTAAACCGGTTTAGGTGCTATGTTAAGCATGACCTTTAACATTTTGAAATGGATTTTGCTAAACCGGTTTAATAAATGTGATGGATGCAACAAAGTGGGCCGCGCGCGGCGGCCTGAAGGATCAAAACTGGCGATTAAGATCGCGCTGGTATGGCAGGGCGGTCATGGCGCCTTTCGCCGTTGTCGCCAGGGCGCCGCAGGTTTGCGCCAGCGTGAGCGTCGGTTCCAGCCCAGCGATATCCGTCGGCATCCCGTTGGCAGCAAGGCTTGCGAGCAGTCCGGCGACAAAAGCGTCGCCCGCGCCGGTGGTGTCTACGCTGACAACGGGCTTAGCGCTGAAATGGGTAAACTGCTGCTGAAAGGCGGCAAGTACGCCGGCTTTGCCCTGGGTCACCAGCAGCAGTTCAGGCTGATAGCGTTCGGTCACGCTGGCGATTCCACCGGCTAAATCATCACTGCCGCTGATGAATACCAGCTCCTCTTCCGACAGCTTCACCACGTTGGCCATGCGCAGGGCGCGATCGAGGCAGGCGTGCAGCAGCTCCTGATCCTGCCAGAGGTCCGGGCGGATATTGGGGTCAAAGCTGACCCGGCCGCCGGCATGTTTGATACTTTCCATCGCCGAGAAGGTGGTGCTGCGGCTGGGCTCGGCGCTGAGCGCGATGGAGCAGACGTGCAGCCACTGGTTGGCGGTAAACTGCGGCAGGTCTTCTTCCGCCAGGAACAGGTCCGCGCTGGGGCGCACCATAAAGGTAAAGGTACGTTCCCCCTGATCGTCCAGGTCGACCACCACGGTGGAGGTGCGGTGCTGGCCGTCGAGGCGCATATGGCTGACGTCGACCTGCTCTTGTTGCAGGGTATGGCGCATAAAGCGGCCAAACGGATCGTCGCCGACGCGGCCGATAAATCCGCTGTCGCCGCCAAGGCGGGCGATACCGACCGCCACGTTAGCCGGGGCGCCGCCGGGGCAGCGCAGCAGGCGGCCTTCGCTCTCGGGCAGCAGGTCCACTACCGCGTCTCCCAGAACCCAAACTTTTGCATTCATGTTGAAAATTCTCCATAGCTAAACTTAATTAAACCGGTTTAGCACATTAAAGCATAGTGACAGAATGAGGGGAACGTCACGGGCGGAAAAGTGCCAGTCAGGGCATAAAAACGTGAGCTGGTTAGCAAAAGTGTGATGATTCGACCTGGCGGGAGGGGCGTCCGGTGGCCGCGGGCGAGATGGCGGCATAACGCGGTAGGCCGGAGAGGCGCAGCGCGCCGCCTCCGGCAAGCCCTGGCAGAGAGAGGTCCTCAGGGTTTGATGTTCAACGCCGTAGCCGCTTAAGCCCCCGCGGCCAGACCGTCGATAATCACCTGCATCACCCCCTGAGAACAGGGCTCGATGCGTCCGCGCACGCCGTAAACCGCAGCCAGAGCCTGCGGGGTAATCACCTCGGCCGGCGCGCCGTCCCCCAGCAGTTGTCCCTCTTTCAACATCAGCACGTGATCCGCGTGGCGCAGGGCGATATTGATGTCGTGAACCACCACCAGCGTGATGATGTTGCGCCTCCGCGTCTCCTCACGTACCAGATCCATCACGTGGAACTGATAGTTTAAATCCAGCGCGCTAAGGGGCTCATCCAGCAGCAGCAGGGCTGGCTGACGGATAAGCGATTGTGCCAGGCCGACGAGCTGCTTCTGCCCGCCGGATAGCCGGTCGAGATAGCTCAGCGCCAGATGTTCAATGCCTAGCTGGCGCAGCAGCGACATCACCTGCGCCTGATTTTCCGGGCTGTGCGCTCCTCCGGCGGCGCGTTGAGCGACAATAATCGACTCCAGCACCCGCAAGTGCACGCCGGCGGGCAGCGTCTGCGGCAGGTAGACCACTTTTTCCGCACGCCGGGCAAAGGGGAGGGCAAGCAGATTCTCACCGTCCAGCGACAGCTCGCCCGCGGACGGCCCCAGCCCGGCCATCGCCCGCATCAGGGTGGATTTTCCGCTGCCGTTGGGGCCGAGCAGCGCGGTGATTTTACCACGCTGCAGCCGCGGTACCGTCAGGTCGCGGATCACCTGGCGTCTGGGATAACCGGCGCTGAAATGGGTCAGCGCCAGTCCGGATACAACATGGCTCATACGTGCCCCCGATGGCGCAAAATGATGCTCAGGAAAAAAGGCACCCCCACCAGCGAGGTCACGATGCCAACCGGAATCACTGCGCCGGGGATTAGGTTTTTTGCCGCAACCGAAGCCAGCGACAGGACGAGGGCGCCGATTAACGCGCTGGCCGGCAGGTAAAAACGGTGATCTTCGCCGAAAACCAGCCTGGCGATATGCGGCGCCACCAGGCCGATAAAACCGATTGGGCCAACGAACGCCACCGAAATCGCCGACAGAACGCTGATGCGCAGCAGGGTGGTCAGGCGCAGGCGGCGCACGTTGATGCCGAAGCTGACGGCCCGGTCCTCGCCGAGGCGCAGCGCGGTCAGCTTCCACGCGCTGCGCATTGATAGCGGCATGACGACCGCCAGTATCGCAAGCAGGATCCCCACCTTTTGCCATGAGGCGCGGTCAATGCTGCCCATCGTCCAGAACACCAGTCCCTGGAGGGTATCTTCGTTGGCGACAAACTGCAGCATCGATACCAGCGCATTGAAGGTAAACACCAGCGCGATCCCGAACAGAATGACGCCGGAGGTGGCGACCTGGGTCCAGCGCGTAATGCCGTCCAGCAGCAGCGCCGCCAGCAGGGCGAAGATAAAAGCGTTGGCCGAGACAAACCACTGGCCGGGAACACCGGGAATCCCTATCCCCAGCACGATAGCCAGCGCCGCGCCGAATGCCGCCGCCGAGGAGACGCCGAGCGTAAACGGGCTCGCCAGCGGATTGTTAAGGATGGTCTGCATTTCCGCCCCGGCGAGGCCGAGAGCCAGGCCGACGACGATCGCCATCAGCGCATAGGGCATGCGGATATCCCAGACGATCGCCCGCGTCCCGGCGCTGGCGCTGGCCGGGTCGGTAAGGGTTTGCCAAAGCGCCTGCAGCGACAGGCCGGATGGCCCCATCACGAAGTCGAGCAGCAGCGAGGCGACAATCAACAGCGTCAGCAGCAGCAGCATGATGGCGCGGCGGCGCACAATGTGACGGTAGTTTGCCATTACGTCACGGCTATCGACGCCGAACGTGACGATATCGGATTCAGGAGAGAGACTCATGGCTCATTACTCACCTTGTTGCCAGGAAAAAACAAACGGCAGATCCGGCAGGGTGGTGAAATGACGGACAATGTAGTGCCAGCTATCGTCAGGGTTGAGGTCGCTGAAGGTCTGGGGATAGATATCCTTCGCCAGATACGCCATACCGACGATATTCCACGGATGGTTGTAGAAGTGGTGGTAAATGCCGTAAGCGCGTTTTGCTTCAATCGTCGGGATGTTGCTCACGCCGGTGCGCGACAGCAGCCGCTCCGCCTGACGATTGACCTCCTGGGGATCGGCCTGTAAACCGAGCGGCAGCACCTGGCTATTCCCGCGTTTTGAACCGGTCATAATATAGGCATCCGGCTTCATGCTAATCACTTTTTCCAGCGACACAAAGCCGGAAGCGCCCGGCAGCAGCTGCGAGCCGATATTGTTCGCGCCGACGGCTTCGACCAGACCGCCCCAGCCGTTGTGGCCGTGGGTAAAGCAGCAGGCATCGCTATTACCCGCCAGCGCCTCAACAAAAACGTTAGCCTTCGGCGTGATGTTCGCGGTTTTCTGGCGGATGGCGTCCAGCTGCTGACGGTAATAGTCGGTATAGGCTTTGGCGTTTTCTTCACGGTTAAGGACTTTCCCCAGCAGATCGATACTCGGGGCGGTGTCTTTGCCGGGGTTGATTTCATAATCGACGAACAGCACGGGAATATTCAGCGCGCTGAGCTTGCTGATGACACCGCTCTCCTCCAGCGCGGGCTTCGCGCGAAGCTGGGCGATCATCAGGTCCGGCTGGCGGGAAATGACGCTCTCAAGGTCAACGTTGCCCTTATCGCTAAAGCCCATATCGAGGATCTGAGCGGATTGCGGCCACTTCTCCTGCAGCATTTTCCAGGTATTGATGTCCTGTTTTCTGGCCAGGTTATTCCATGCCACGACGCGCCTGAACGGGTTGTCGCGGTCGAGCAGAGCCATGGCCATAATATCGCGACCATCCTGCAGGATAATGCGCTGTGGCTCATGCTGGAGCGTAATCGCGCGGCCATCGAGATCGGTGACGGTGAGCGGATATTGCGCGGCAAAGCTACAGAGAGGAGTGGAAATCAGGGCAGTAAGGATGAACGAACCTACTGATTTTCTTGCCATAATATGCGTTCCGTTTGCTAATTTATAAATATAATGATTCTGAGAATTATTCTCGTGTAAACCTAAACGGCAAGTATATCAACGGCAAATGACTTAAAATGTAACAAATTTGTTGGAATTTATTCGAGCATTCAGAAGCGGGACGCGGCAGACCAAAAGTCGATAGAAAAGTCTGAAATCAGTTTTAAGAACAATCCCTAAAGCCAGACGGCAAAATCTTGTGCCATGCTAAATGCGACTCATAACATTAAGTTCGTTAGCGAGAGAGGATATTATGAAAAAAGCAATGATTGCATTATCGGCGATTCTGGTAGCAGCTCCTGTTTTTGCTGCAACAACGACACACGCAACCGACGATACCGTCGCGGCGGCCCATGAAGGGGCGAACACCGCGAAAGAAAAACTGCACGAGGCCCAGCACCAGGGTGAAGAGCAGCAGCTGAAAGCCAAACACGCGGCAGAAGGCAAAAGCGACAGCGTAGGCAGCGAAGTCAGCGAAGGCGCGCAGAAAACCTGGAATAAGACCAAAGAAGGTACTGAGAAGGGCTGGAACGCGACTAAAGAAGGCACCGAAAAAGGCTGGAATAAGACCAAAGAGGTCAGCAAAGAAGGCTGGGATAAAACCAAGCAGGGTGCCGAAGAGCTAAAAACCAAAGTCACTGAGTAATCACTGACTCATTGCTAAAAAAGGTCGCGAAAGCGGCCTTTTTTATTATTTAGCGCGTATTGTTCAGCCTCGGGTTAATATTTTTAACAGGTGATAATGCTATCCCCAATGGATATCTAGCCGGCTTGCGGTATACCCAGGAGCATAGTAAACCCTGTGGCTGGGTTAAATGAGTGCAGCCAATAAAAATGCGCCTTGAAAGACTAAGGGTATATACCAGGAATTGTCCTGGTTATATTATTACTCACGATTCCTCCACATTTTCCCGGTACAAAGGAAATATATCAGGAGGTGTATTATGAAAAAAATTCTTTCACTGGCGATTATTCTATCTTGTGCTTTGACTTCCGTCTCCTGGGCGGATGGTCCAGGCGGCAACAACCGTGGTCAGCAGCAGGTCTGGCAGCAAGACGCCGGCCGCGGCGGCCCGGACGGTAACCGTCAGCAGGGGCCACAGGCCAACAACCATCAGGGTAACGGCGATAATCGCGGCCCGGCGCATGGTGACAAGGGGCTGCAGGGTAACCCTCATCAGGAGCGCCATGAGCGGGACCACTTCGCGTGGAACGGCCATGATTTTCGCAAAGGTCAGCCGGCTCCGGAACGTTATCGCGGCAATGATTACCGGATAAATGACTGGAACGATCGCGGATTACCGGCACCGCCGCGCGGGCAGCACTGGTCCTATATTGACGGCAACTATGTGCTGATTGCCGCCGCGACCGGGATTATTACGTCGATCCTGATTAACGGCGCGCTGAGCCACTAACCTTTTTCTGCCTTAACCTCGCGACCGCCTCCCCCGGAGGCGGTGCTGTGCAACTGTCCGGGCTACCGATTTCTCTACGTCTGAGGGACGGTAGATCGTCCAGCGTAGCGCTATCGGGCACTGCCCACCCGTCCTTGTTCTCACGTCAAATCCGCTTAAAAACCGCAAAGTTGAAAATATCATCCTTGCGCCTCTTCTTTGATGTTTTATCTGCTTATTTAGGCTTTATAAATGAGTATTGTGCTTCATTGTTAATAAAAGGCAGAGAATGTAAGACGTTTCCTGGTTCAGGTGATAGTAAAATTCGTCCGCTTCGCCGTTAAATCGCCATGGATAAATCAGATGAAAACCTCGCGCGGAATAAGAAATCCTGCTTGCAATAAACCCTTAGCACGTTAAGTTATTAAAGCTTAGCACCTGATTCTATCTCCCGGAGACCGGCATGACCGACTGTGTAATTCCTGAAATTAAAGCCACCGAAGATGAAATGATTGCAATCCGTCATTATTTGCACGCCCATCCGGAATTAAGCCTGGAAGAGTTTAATACCAGCGAGCTGGTGGCCGGAAAACTAACCGAGTGGGGCTATACGGTGACCCGCGGGCTGGCGAAAACCGGGGTGGTAGGAACGTTAAGCAAGGGCGACTCGCCGCGCACTATCGGCCTGCGCGCCGACATGGACGCGCTGCCGATTTTCGAAGCGACCGATCTCCCCTGGGCCAGCACCGTGGCCGGAAAAATGCACGCCTGCGGCCACGACGGCCACACCACCATTCTGCTGGCGGCGGCGAAATATATCGCCTCGCCGGCCTGCCAGTTCAACGGCACGGTACACCTGATTTTCCAGCCCGCGGAAGAAGCGATCGGCGGCGCGGATTTAATGATCAAAGACGGCCTGTTTGAGCGCTTTCCCTGCGAGCGCATCTTCGGCCTGCACAATATGCCGGGCCTGCCGGTGGGGAAAATCGGCTTTTACGCCGGGAATTTTATGGCCTCCGCGGACACGGTAAAAATCACCATTACCGGCTACGGCGGCCACGGCGCGCACCCCGAGCGCACCGTCGATCCGATTGTCACCGGCGCGGCGCTAGTGATGAATCTGCAAAGCATCGTTGCGCGTAACGTACCGCCGGGCGAAACCGCGGTGGTGAGCGTCGGCACCTTCCAGGCGGGTATCGCCTCCAACGTCATCCCCGAGAACGTGGTGATGGAGCTGAGCGTGCGGGCGATGAAGCCGGAAATTCGCGACCTGCTGATTAAACGGATCAAGGAGCTCGCTGATTTTACCGCCAAAAGCTACGGCGCCAGCAGCGAGGTAGCGGTTTTTGACTCCTATCCGGTACTGACCAACAGCGTCGAAGAGACCGAATTCGCCAAAGCGCTGGCGCTGGACGTCTTTGGCGAGGAGGGCGTGCTGGAATCCATTTCGCCGATGAACGCCAGTGAAGATTTCGCTTTTATGCTCCAGCAGCGCCCCGGCTGCTACTTCCTGCTGGGCAACGGCGAGAAAGGCGGGAAGGGCAGCTGTATGGTGCACAACCCCGGCTATGACTTTAATGATGACATTATTTCTACCGGCGCGACGCTGTTCGCCCGGTTAGTTGAAACACACTGCCGTTGATCTCTGGAGTCCGTAAATAATGAAAAAATCTCTTCTGCTGTGGGTCGCGCTGATGGCCTCAACTTCAGCCCTGGCCGCAGAAAATAAGGAAATTCGCTTTGGCGTCGATCCGACTTTCGCGCCGTTTGAATGGAAAGATCCGCAGGGTAAGCTGGCGGGTTTTGATATTGACCTCGGCAACGCGATTTGCGCCCAGCTGCAGGCGAAGTGCGTGTGGGTAGAAAGCAACTTCGACGGCATTATTCCGGCGCTGAAGGCGCGTAAGTTCGACGCGATCCTCTCCGGCATGTATATGACCGAGAAGCGCAAAGAGCAGATCGGCTTTAGCGACAAGCTGTACAACGGCCCGGTGTTCCTCGTGGCGCGTAAAAACACCCTGGCCGGGAATACCGTCGAGCAGCTGAAGGGCAAAACCATCGGCGTAGAGCAGGGCTCGGCGCAGGAGACTTACGTTAACCAGCACTGGCGCACGGCGGGGATCAATATCGTCGCCTATCAGGGGGCGGATCGCGTGGTTCAGGATCTGGAGTCCGGGCGTATTGACGGCGCGGTGCTTTCCGGGATGATGGCCGACTACAGCTTCCTGCAGCAGCCGCAGGGTAAAGATTTTGCCTTCGTTGGCGGCCACCTGAAGGACGACAAGCTGTTCGGCGCCGGCGCGGCGATTGGCCTGCGCAAAGAGGACGATGCCCTGCGCCAGGAGATTAACGGCGCGATTGCCACTATTCTCGCCGACGGCACCTATAAAAAGTTAGCCGGGAAATATTTTAGCTTTGACGTCTATTCCGGGACATAATGTTGTTATGCATTCAGCGGGCACGGATAGCCCGCTTCAAGCTTCCTTTTCTTACTATCCCGTAATTGTCCTTTTCTGGCCCTCACGGCGTTCCGAAGGATACTGAATATAAGCGATAAGGAGTGAACGGCATGATGACACGTCCCCTGGGCAAAACCGGATTTTCCATCGCCCCGCTGGTGTTTGGCGGTAACGTTTTTGGCTGGACCATCGATGAAAAAAGCAGTTTTGCCATTCTTGATGCGTTTATAGACCACGGCTTCGATGCTATCGACACGGCGGATGTCTACTCCCGCTGGGCGGATGGCAACCAGGGCGGCGAGTCTGAAACCATTATCGGCCGCTGGCTACAGGCGCGGCCAGGCATGCGCGATAAGGTAAAGCTCTTCACCAAAGTGGGTTCCGATTTAGGCCTTCCCGGTCATAAAGGGTTGAAAAAAGGCTGGATCCAGCAGGCGGTGGACGACTCCCTGCGACGCCTGAATACCGATTATATTGACCTCTATTTCGCCCACTGGCCGGACCCGGAAACGCCGGTCGCCGAAACCCTCGACGCCTTCCACGCCCTACAGCAGGCGGGGAAAATCCGCGCCATGGGCGCCTCGAACCTCGATGCGCAGCAGCTTTCAGGCGCGCTGGAGGTGTCGCGTAAAAGCGGCCTGCCGGCCTGGCAGGTGCTGCAGCCGGAATACAATCTTTATCATCGCTCGGCTTTTGAGGGCGCGCTCTGCGACCTGTGCATCAGCCGCGATATCGGCGTGGTGACCTACTACAGCCTGGCGTCCGGCTTCCTGACCGGCAAATACCGCCAGCAGTCCGACCTGGCGCAAAGCCAGCGCGGGGGCGGTATCGGCAAATATCTCAATCCTCGCGGGCTGCGTATTGTCGATACCCTGGTTGAAGTGGCGGAGCAAAGCGGCGCTAAACCTGCCGAAGTCGCGCTGGCCTGGCTGATGAGCCGCGACGGCGTGACGGCGCCCATCGCCAGCGCCACCAGCCTCGCTCAGGTGGAGAGCTTTGCTCGCGCCGCCGCGCTGAGCCTGAGCGCTGACCAGTTGGCGCGTCTGGACAGCGCCAGCGCGTAAGTGGCCTGTTTGTTCTGCGGCGAGCCGCGCGCGTTCAAGGTTTCGGTCGGCTACGAATTTTAAGGCAAAACCGCAGGAGCGGGCAGGGCGGCTCGTTTCCTGCGGGTTGCGACCGGCCCGGCTTAGTGTTAAAAGGTGCCCCTTCATATAAACACACAGGGGATCGACGTGAAAGACGCGTCAACGTCGTCGGATGCCGTAGAGGAAAGCGGCCCGACGCTTCACCGCGGTTTACAGAACCGACATATTCAACTTATCGCCCTTGGCGGCGCCATCGGTACCGGACTGTTTCTCGGCATCGGACCGGCGATTCAAATGGCGGGACCGGCCGTACTGCTCGGCTATGCCGTCGCCGGGATCGTCGCCTTTCTGATCATGCGCCAGCTGGGCGAAATGGTCGTCGAAGAACCGGTTTCAGGCTCCTTTGCCCACTTTGCTTATAAATACTGGGGCCCGTTCGCCGGTTTTCTTTCCGGCTGGAACTACTGGGTGATGTTCGTGCTGGTGGGGATGGCGGAGCTGACCGCCGCCGGGATCTATATGCAATACTGGCTGCCGGATGTGCCGACGTGGATCTGGGCCGCCGCGTTCTTCATCATTATCAACGCCGTAAACCTGGTGAACGTGCGCCTGTACGGCGAAGCGGAGTTCTGGTTCGCGCTGATTAAGGTGCTGGCGATTATCGGCATGATCGGCTTTGGCCTGTGGATGCTTTTCGGCGGCCACGGCGGCAGCAAGGCGGGAATTGATAACCTGTGGAAACACGGCGGTTTCTTCGCCACCGGCTGGCACGGCCTGATTATGTCGCTGGCGGTGATTATGTTCTCCTTCGGCGGACTGGAGCTTATCGGCATTACCGCCGCGGAAGCGCAGAACCCGGAAAAGAGCATCCCGAAAGCGGTTAACCAGGTGGTATATCGTATCCTGCTGTTTTATATCGGTTCGCTGGTAGTTCTGCTGGCGCTCTATCCGTGGGTGGAAATCAAATCCGACAGCAGCCCGTTCGTGATGATCTTTCATAATCTCGACAGTAACGTGGTGGCTTCTGCGCTAAATTTCGTGATTCTGGTCGCGTCGCTGTCGGTTTATAACAGCGGCGTTTACTCGAATAGCCGGATGCTGTTCGGTCTGTCGGTGCAGGGCAATGCGCCGAAGTTTCTCGCCCGCGTCAGCAAGCGCGGCGTGCCGGTTAACTCCCTGCTGCTCTCGGGGATTATCACCTCCCTGGTGGTGCTGCTTAACTATCTGCTGCCGCAGAAAGCCCTCGGCCTGCTGATGGCGCTGGTGGTAGCGACGCTGCTGCTGAACTGGATTATGATCTGCCTGGCGCACCTCAAGTTCCGCGCCGCCCAGCGGCGCAAGGGGCGCGAGTCGAAGTTTAAAGCGCTGCTGTCGCCCGCCGGAAACTATATCTGTATCGCCTTTCTGGGGCTGATCCTGGTGCTGATGTGCACCATTGACGGGATGCGCCTGTCGGCGATTCTGCTGCCGGTGTGGATCCTGTTCCTGTTTGTGGCCTTTAAAACCCTGCGCCGTTCGGCGTAGCACGATCGCCCCGTCGTCCGGCGGGGCATTATCTCTTTTTATTGTGATCTTCTTCGCGCTTAGCGTATTTTGCCCGCGATCTTCTTTTTGTAATCGATTACTTTTCATTTGAGTATATTTGTAATCGATTACTTTTTGAGGGCGGTCGAAATGGTCACAACAACCGAAGGTCGTGAAAGTCCCCGCGTAGCCCACCGTTTTCTGGTGCCGCGGCTGTCGTTAATGATGTTTATGCAGTTCTTTATCTGGGGTAGCTGGTCGGTGACGCTGGGGCTGGTGATGACCCGCTACGAGATGTCGCTGCTGATCGGCGATGCTTTCTCCGCCGGGCCGATTGCGTCTATTCTCTCGCCGTTTGTGCTGGGAATGCTGGTCGATCGCTTTTTCGCTTCGCAGAAGGTGATGGCGGTGATGCATCTGGCCGGAGGGGTTATTCTGTGGTTTGTCCCGCAGGCGCTGGTGGCGCAAAACGGCGCGCTGCTGATTGGCCTGCTGTTCGGCTACACCCTGTGCTATATGCCGACGCTGGCGCTGACCAACAACATCGCTTTCCACAGCCTGGCGAACGTCGATAAAACCTTTCCGGTGGTGCGCGTCTTCGGCACCATCGGCTGGATTATCGCCGGTATCTTCATCGGCGTCACCGGTATCTCCGATACCACCGGCATTTTTACCCTGGCGGCGCTCTGCTCGGCGGCGTTGGCCGTTTATAGCCTGACGCTACCGCACACGCCGGCGCCGGCGAAAGTGACGCCGGTCCAGTTTCGGGACCTGCTGTGCGCCGACGCCTTTGCGCTGCTGAAAACGCGCCACTTCCTGATTTTCTCCCTCTGCGCGACGCTGATTTCGATTCCGCTGGGGACCTACTACGCCTATACCGCCTCTTATCTGGCGGATGCCGGTATCGCCGACGTCAGCACCGCGATGTCTTTCGGCCAGATGTCAGAAATCTTCTTTATGCTGGTGATCCCGCTGCTGTTCCGCCGCCTCGGGGTGAAATACATGCTGCTGATCGGCATGGCGGCGTGGTTTGTGCGCTACGCCTTCTTTGCGCTGGGGGTCAGCGAAGAGGGACGCTTCCTGCTCTATCTCGGCATCCTGCTGCACGGCGTCTGCTATGACTTTTTCTTTGTTGTCGGCTTTATCTATACCGACCGCGTGGCCGGTGAAAAAGTGAAGGGCCAGGCGCAGAGCATGATCGTGATGTTCACCTACGGTATCGGCATGCTGCTGGGGTCGCAGATTTCCGGCGCGCTGTACAACCATCTGGTGGCAGGCCAGAGCGTACCGCAGGCGTGGGTGACCTTCTGGTGGATCCCGGCGGTAGCCGCTGCATTTATCGCGCTGATTTTCCTTTTCTCTTTCCAGTACAACGAGAAAGAGCAGCGTTAATTTTTCAGGAGGTGGTATGAAAACAATCAAAGGACCGGGCATTTTCCTGGCGCAGTTTATCGGCGCGCAGGCGCCGTTTAATACCCTGGAGGGCCTGGCGCAGTGGGCCGCCGGTTTGGGCTATCAGGCACTGCAGATCCCCTGTAACCATCCGGCGATTTTCGACGTTGAACGCGCCGCCGCGAGCCAGACCTACTGCGATGAGGTGAGCGGCATCCTGGCGGAACAGGGCCTGGCGATCGGCGAGCTGTCCACCCATCTTGAGGGGCAGCTGGTGGCCGTTCATCCGGCTTATGATAAGGCCTTTGACGCGTTTGCGCCCGCCGCGCTGCGCGGTAACCCGCAGGCGCGCCAGCAGTGGGCGGTAGAGAAAGTACGCCAGGCGGCGGTGGCCTCGGCGCGTCTGGGGCTGAAGGCGCATGCCACCTTTTCCGGGGCGCTGGCGTGGCCTTGTTTTTATCCGTGGCCGCCGCATAATCAGCCGCTTCTCGATGAGGCCTTTGATGAACTGGCCCGGCGCTGGCGACCGCTGCTGGACGTTTTTGACGAACAGGGCGTGGATGTCTGCTACGAAATCCATCCCGGCGAAGACCTGCATGACGGCGTGACCTTCGAGCGTTTCTTGCAGCGGGTCGATAACCATCCGCGCTGCAATATGCTCTATGACCCCAGCCACCTTCATCTTCAGCAGATGGACTACCTGGCATATATCGATATCTATCATTCGCGAATCAAAGCGTTTCACGTCAAAGATGCCGAATTCCGCCGCGACGGGCGCAGCGGGGTCTACGGCGGCTATCAGAACTGGCAGCAGCGGGCGGGACGTTTTCGTTCGCTGGGCGATGGGCAGATCGATTTCAAAACGATTTTCAGCAAGCTCACCGAGTATGATTTTGACGGCTGGGCGGTGCTGGAGTGGGAGTGCTGCCTGAAGGACGCGGAGGTCGGCGCGCGCGAAGGCAGCGAGTTTATCCGCCGCCATATCATCCCGGTCTCCGGGCGGGCGTTTGATGATTTCGCCGCAGGCAAGGAGGGAGGAGAATGATTCAGGTCGGCATTATTGGCTCCGGGTTTATCGGGCCGGCGCATCTGGAAGCGCTGCGCCGGGTGGGCGACATCGAGGTGGTGGCGCTGTGCGACGGTTCGCTGAAGATGGCGCAGCAGAAGGCGCGCCAGCTCAACGTGGCGCACGCCTACGGTAGCGTTGAGGCGCTGCTGGCGCATCCCGGATTGCAGGTGGTGCATAACTGTACGCCGAACCATCTGCATGCGCGGATTAACCGACAGATCCTCTCCGCCGGACTGCACGTCTTTTCGGAAAAGCCGCTCTGCATGACCCCGGAGGAGGCCCGTGAGCTGGTGGCGCTGGCGGAAAGCGCCAGGGTGATTCATGGCGTCAGCTTTGTTTATCGCCAGTTTGCCATGGTGCAGCAGGCGGCGGCGATGATGCGCAACGGCGATGTCGGGAGGCTGTTTGCGGTGCACGGCAGCTATTTGCAGGACTGGATGCTGCTGGAGACCGACTATAACTGGCGGGTGGATTCGGCGCAGGGCGGGGCCTCGCGGGCGATGGCCGACATTGGTTCCCACTGGTGTGATACGGTGCAGTTTATGACCGGCCGACGCATTGTGGAGGTGATGGCGGATCTCTCCATCGTCTGGCCGACGCGCCAGGCGCCCGTGGCCGGCGACGCGACGTTCAGCCAGCATCGCGATGATATCGCGTATGAAGCGCGGCCCGTCGATACCGAAGATTTGGGGTCGGTCCTGTTTCGCTTCGACGATGGCAGCAAGGGGAGCTTTATCGTTTCGCAGGTCAGCGCCGGGAGAAAAAACGGCCTGACGGTGGAGATCGGCGGCAGCCGCTGCTCGCTGGCCTGGGATCAGGAGCTGCCGCAGCGGCTGTGGATTGGCCATCGCCAGGGGCCAAACCAGCTGCTGAGCGACGATCCGAGCCTGATGCTTGGCGAGGCCGCCGCCAGCGCCCACTTCCCCGGCGGACATAATGAAGGCTGGCCCGATGCGTTTAAAAATATGATGCTGAGCTTTTATCAGGCGGTGCGCGCCGGTGAGATGCCGCCGGCATCGTCACGGCGTTTCGCCTCGTTCTACGAGGGGGCGGACGTGATGTACATCATTGCGGCGATAGTGAAAAGCCATCAGCAGCAGCGCTGGGTGAAAGTGGAAAGGTAAACCGAAGGCGCGGTGCGCATTTCGCGCACCCGCTGGGTTATTTCACGCCAAAATAGCCGTCGAGATACGTTCCGGCCAGTTCATTACCGAACAGCACGGCGTCTTTATTCTCCATTTCGTTATCCCATTTATCGCTGACGTTGCCGGTAAATGCGTGCTGGGTTTTTGTGCCCTCTGCCACCTGCTGCCTGATTGCGTCGGCGGTACGGCGGGCGTCGCTTTCGCTCATCCCCGACTTTCTGTCATGCTGGCCACGGACATAGATGTCGGTGAAGTTCGGCAGATTTAAGCGGTAGTTTTCCTGACGGTTACTAACGAAGTTACCGCCGACGAAATCGCTGCGGTGTGAGATAAAATAGTAAGCGTGGCGTTCCGGGGAAGATTTTGAGGAGGTACAGCCGGAAAGGGCGGCAAGTGAACAGCCAAGCGCGATAAACGCTATTTTTAGTTTCATTGATATCATCATCCATAATTATTAGAACAGGTACACCGATCATTCGGCTACAGAACAAAACGGCTAATTATGTCTGTACGGTAGCACCTGAAGACCCATGAATCCAGGGGCCTTCAGGCAGCATTTTTTAGATCTGCGCCAGCCCGCCATCAACGTCGTCTGGTGGTTGCTGACAGCCCTTCGGACCTTATCAGCGGCAATATCGACTGCGCGTATTTATCGACTGGCTGGCGGAAGCATTTCTGGCGGCGGCGAGTGGGCCGCTGCCCGCAGGAGCCAGAGAATGACGATTGCCTGCGAATAGTACGCATCGCGCGATGATAAATTAAGTCACAAAATTGTATGCTCGCTTCGAGTAAGGGAATCAGGGCAGCGATGTTTTGCTATATATGATATAGTTAAATTATATGAGGGTTCTATTAAAATATTTAATGAAAGGTGTTAACGTTATTTTTTCGAAGGTCTGGAATTATAAATTAGTCTTTTGTTTTCTATGGTTATAGTAAATATAATAGCGGCAAAAATTTTTGTTTATAGTATGTTTGATATTCCATATGTATCTTTTTGAAAATATTTATAGCCACTCAAGAGGTAAGCGTAATGCCGGCAGGTAACCCTGAGATTAAATGTATGGCGTGTGGTTTAAACTGCCCTATTGAAGCGGAAGATAAAATGGAGCGATCCCTTTGCGGAGAGAGGAAGTTTTCTGTATGGCCAGATAAAAACTATTTTTTTAAGCGAGCGGTGAATGATTTGGTTTTTCGTGAAATTACCTGTTTTCTGCCTGAAGGAATGGTGGTGGTGGATTTCTCCCTCGACAATATTTTGTATTTTCTGCATGAGGAGTGGGCTGAAAAACTGCAGGAGACCGGGCTGAAAGTTATTTTACTCGCGGATAAGAGCATGCTGCCCATGGCTAATTTTTGGATGCTGCGCTCCGGATTATTATGGTCGGTGGTGGAAGTCAACGATAGCTTAAGCAGCTTAATCAAGAAAATAAAACGCATCATGCTGGGGCGAAATCTTCGCTGCCGGCGCACACCGTCGCTGACGGAGCATGAAATGAAGACGCTGCGCCTGCTGGCGGACGGGCATTCCAGCCAGGATATCGCCCGCATCATGGCGTGCGATACCCGCAGCGTCTACCGCTTTCAATACTCTTTATGCAAGAAGTTCGGCGGACTCAATCGCCTGCGCGAGCTGCGCTTCAGGCATAACATACCCGCTCTGGATTAGCAGCGGTTAACCCGGCGAATCCATGAAGCAGCCGTTGCCTAATTTATGATAACGTCCTAATGCGACAATATATTTCCTGTTGCTATTTTTCCCTTCGGGACCTGTCCAGCTCTCCCCTGGCAGCATATAAAATTGCGTTGAACTTTCATCGTCACCATTGCAGCCTTTCTGCAGAATGACTCTAAAATAGGTGTTGCCGGTATTTTTAATAGTGCCTGTAGCTTCGTTAATTTCATACTGGAATCGCGTCTTACGCGGGCGAACGATGAGAATCGTGCTCATCGATACCGAAGGGACAACATCCATTTTTTTCTGATCCAGACGCCAGGGGAGAACCATAACGGGCGTCTCCTTAAAGATCACCCGATAATAGCGCTCGACGTCATCTTTAGGCCCACGGTAATAGAGTTTAAAATATTCCTGGCCATTGGCCTGTACGGTGAACTGCAGCGGCGACCAGACCAGGTCTTTATCCTGAGTGGTCACCGGTCGCTCATTGCCGTTGCCCGGCCGGGAGATTTTGTAAGCCGAAATAGTATATAAGTTATTGCTTTTTGTATCATTGACTAGCGGCCGGGAGATAAAATCTTTACTGGCATCCATATCATAAATGATGGAATCAAAGTACACCGCGGAAGCGGGCTGGATACACAGCCCGCACAATCCGATGACAAGGAATTTTTGCATCATACCCCCCGATCGACGCCAATCCACGTGGCGGTCACTTTTACGTTCCCGGTGGCGCTGACGACACCCATCCAGTCATGGCCATTGGTGGTGAACTGTGAATGCGGGTCATCCATCGGAAACAGCAGTTTCAGCGTGGTAGTAAAAAAGAAACCATCGTTAATATTGGCGTTCCAGGCCGTCTGAACCCAGGCGGCATTGGTCATATCGACAGGATCTTCGCCGCAGCTGTTACGTACTTTTACGGCTTTACCGGTAGCGGACGTCCACTCGAGGTAGGCCGGGACGGGCACTTTTAGCGTCTCGTCCGCGGAGGTAAACAGACAGAACGGCAAGCCATACATGTTGATGGCGTCGCCGATGACCTGGGCGGTGATGCTATCGGCCTGACGCGATGCGGAGGTTGTCACTCTATACTCAAAGGTAATCGGTTCTTCGCTACCGATCTTTCCGGATTCTTGGGGATGGGAGCGCCCGTCACTGGGAATAATGCTGATGCCATATTCTCGCGGGACAATGTTAATTAATGTTGATGGCGTAAACTGATAATAACCCGACTGTGGAGTGACCCCGTTATCAAAATAGAAGGTGAAAAGCTCATCCTTGTTTGTTAAATCCGTTCCCGCCGCGAGGGTTTTTTTGAAAAAGGCGTTGGAGAGGAACACGTAGACGTATTCGCCTGATGGTTTGAAGATCTTGTTATAGACGTTGGTAGTGCTGAAGTTAGTCCAGGTTACCCCATCACCGCTGTACCTTATGTCGGAAGCGGAGGGCGTAAAGCCCAACAATACTGTGTCAATCAGCATGCGAAAAGTCAGTTGAGTAGTGAGAGTCTTGTTTTCCTGAAAGTTGTAAGACACCATTTTACAGATGACTCCCGACACGGCCGACGAACCGCTCCCAACCACGCCCATCTGGCATAAATCAGTACCGTGGCTGACGCTTGGCGTACCGTCGCTGGCAACCCAGACTTCCGCCATCGCGCCGGTGCTATTTAAAGTCAGATGCGAGACCTTTTCGAGGTTCATCGTATAGTAGACCCACTTTCCTCCGCTGGTGAGATCTTTACAGCGAAGGCCGGAGGCAAAGTCATAGTCGGCTTTGGAGTCCATATAGCAAAGATTGAGTTGTATTGCATCTATGGCTCCCACCGACTGGTTGCGGAAATATTCATAGGCGGACTGGCTCAGCGCGCCGGCGCCATAGCTACCGTTTTCGAATTTGCTACCGGACATGGCGTGAGCAAAGCCTTCTTTCTCGATGACATCGGGAGTGATATAGCCGGAAGCCGGGCAGGTATCACCCGTAGTCATGCAGCGGATACCGAGAAACGGTTGGTTAATAGGCGAGTTCGCGATCCACAGGTCAAAATAGCGGTTGGTGTAATTCCAGCCTGAGTTGCCTATATACCCCAGGCTACGCTGGTTTGTTTTATATCTTGTCCAGACGTTGGCGCCGCTGAAGCGCGGGGACAGGGAGCTAGAGGTAATAAAAAATTCATTATCCACGCCGTTGTCGATAAACATATAGGTGTTATTGCCCGTCCCGCTGCTGCTTGCGGTAAGCGCTATAGCCGGCGCAGCCAGCAGCCAGCCGGCCAGCAGTACGATGGCCTGGGGTTTAATAGACATTCTTAACATCTCCAGTCACTGATGCCGTTTGTTGTTGGATCTCACAAGGGATCTCACCGACCCACACGGCGCCTTTCGCCTCTGTCAGATCCAGATCCACTTCGCAGATGCCGCCGAATTTATCCACCAGGGTGATCACCGGATAGCGCTTATCGACGTCCATGGCGAACTCGCCGAGTTCGTCGGTGCGCGTTTTACCAATGTGGTTATGTATGTCGGCGTTGGCGTAGTAACCGCCGCGGCGATCTTTCACCCGGCCAAAGACGGTGACCAGCTGTTTGACTTCCGGGTTTAGCACGCTGACGTTGCCGGGATAGAGCACGACTTTGCTACGGCGGCCGCTAACAATATCGACGCTGTCTTCCGAATTTTTGTCGTTCATCAGCTCCACCTTATATTCCGCGTAAGGCGGAAGGCTGATGAAGTTGCTTTTGCCGGTCAGCGGGTAGTTCTGGCCGTTGATCTGCGCCATCATCCGGCCCTTGCCGTTGAAATTGGTGTTGACCACCAGGCCCGCGGTTTGCGTGCCTTTGCCGACATAAACATTTTTTTGCGTCCAGGCCACGCTGCCCTGCGAGCTCAGGCTGTAGTTTGAACTGTGCTGCGATGAGCGGCTGACGGAGACGGTGCCGGCGTTATATTTGGTGTCATAGCTGACGTAACCACTGGTGGCGTAATCGTCGGAACGATAGCTGCTACTGTCTTCTTTATTTTGTTTCAGCTGTTTCGAGACTGATGCGCCCACCTGGGTAATGGCGCTGTTGTCAAAGCGTTTTCGCAGCGTGGCGTTCGCCAGCACGTTACCGTTCTGGCTGGACACCCCGGTGCTGAGCCAGGTGGAGAAGGGGATAGAAACGTCAATATTAATGTACTTATCGCGCAGATTTTCGCGGTTGTTGTACTGATAGTTCTGAATGCCGGCGCGTAGCGTGACGGTTGCGTAGCGATTAGCTAACAGGGACTGATCGTAATCGACGTTGGTATAGGTGCTCCCGGTATATTTGTTATTGGTTCGGCTGACGCTCAGCGTGCCGAGGAACGGCGCGATTTTGCGCAGGTTAGCGTTGGCGCCGATGGTGACGTAGTCGTTTTTCTGCATCGGTAGCGCGTTACCGATAGAACCATACTGGCGCGACCCCCACAGGCTGCCGTACCCGTCCGGTAAACTCATATTGAAGGTGGAGGTGCTCTGCCAGCTGCCGTCGGTAGCGAGCAGCCCCTGCTGGTTAAAGCTAAACGCGTTGTTGAAAATAACGTTCGCTTCCGTTTCATTGACGCCGTTATTGTCAAAACCGTAGAGCGTGGTTTTCAGATTCACGCCGGAAAGCCAGGGCTGGCTGGTTGCAGCGGCGACCCCGGCTATCCATGTATTCTGTGTGCCATAATTGATGTTGTATCTATGGCGATAGTCCATCTTGTTGTATTCGAGGCTGCCCGCGAAGGTTTGCCATGAGAGATCGCCGGTGACGCTCGATTTCCGGGCGAACGTTTTATTGATATTTGCCGTCCGGCTGCTGACCACGCGCCCGTTAACGACCACCTGTATATCAACGTTGTAGATGCCAAACGGCAGGCGCGACGTATCGAGCTCGTAGCTGCCCATGGAGAAGTTTTGAATGCTGAGCAGTTTACCGTCACGGTAAACGTGCACTTCACCGGCGGCCGGCAGGAACACCGTTACGGGCACCAGAGCAAGCGTGTTGTCCTGCGTTTGGGAACTGCTTTTATTGCCATAGCTGATGCCGTAAATGCGGCTGGAGTTCAGGGCGCTCATGCTGGCGATCGATTGCAGGTTCCAGGTATCCACCATCCCCATGGCGAAGCGGCGCCCCTGATAGTCGCGTTCGTACATCGAGCGATACAGTTTACCCTGCTGGTTGCTGGTACCAATCCCGTACAGGGAACCGTTAAAGTTCAGATGGTGCTCGCGCAGCGACCAGGTATTATCCAGCGTCAGATAGCTGCTGGCGTTATCGGTATTCTCATATTTGTTGTAATAGCTCCCCATCGAGTAATTCAGCACGCTCGAGAGATTCTGGGCAGTGGACTCCCCAAGCATATTGGTACGCGGCAAAATAGCGGCCTGCATGGCTGCCCGGTTAACCGTCAGCTCAAGATAAAAGGAACGCGTATCGAGTGAAAGTGAGGCGTCTTTGTTGATATAAACGCGCTGACCATCGCCGATGCTTTTATCCTGCATCTCGTTGAGCAGCGATTTTATCTGAGGTGATAATTCGGTTCGTTCCGGCATCTCGCTGAGCGCGATCTGGTTCAGGCGAAACTCATTATCCTTGATTGTGAGTATAGCATCGGCGATTTTTTGCTGGCTGCGTTGGGTACTATTATCGCCTTCATAACGAATAAAAACAGGGACCGACATGCCCTGATACAACGCGTTAGCAAATACCGAAGGAATAACATAGTTACTGACTTTAACTGGCGCTGTAGCATTAGCTGCCCAACCCTGGTTTACCGTAATCAATAACCCAGCGAACAACGTCCCTTTGACATAACCAAGATTATCCATAATGTTACTCAGTTTACATTTATGTATTGCTCACCGTGCCATATTCCAATTCTTGTTTTTTTGTTGGTGAGATCGGTATGCTTTATTTTTACGCTGACACCAGGCATGACATAATAACGTTCACGGCAGCCTTGGCCCTCATCCTTCGCTTTATCACGACAGGGCCCGTAGGAGATAACGCGGAATGAAGCATTACCGGTATTGGTCACCGTGTCATTATCGCGACGATAGTCAAATCTTTCTTCACGCGGGGCGACCACCAGAATGGTACCAATAATGGCCGAGGTCGTTGCCTCACCCTGTTTTTTCTTTTTACTGGCTTCAAACTCGGTCACCGGTTCATCGGTCCAGGATATGCGGTAATAACGTTCCTGGTTATCCTGAGGTCCTTTGTAAAAAAAACGAAAGTTCTCTTTAGCATTTCCGGGTAATATCAGGCTGGCTGGCGTTGATAATAATTCCGATCTGCTCGCCATCGGGATAACCGTGCCGCCGGCCATCGGCGATGAAATACGCTCCACGTTGACGCTAACGTAACGCGCCGTATCGGTGGTGTTAATGATTTCTTTTGCCAGCGTCGAGGCATCCGGCCCCATTATTGAGGTGACGTCTCCGACATTAATTGCATGGGAGGAGGGCGTCACGGTGAATAAGAAGAGAGAGAGTAATAATGGATTCAGTTTCATGGCGCATCCTTATAAGGAGGCCGAAGCCTCCTTGTCATACCGGACAGGTGTTGGCTACACCTGATTAGATAGTCCAGACCGCGTTGAACTGAACGCGAACGTCGCCGCTCCAGTAACCGTCGGTTAACTCTTTGAACTCAGCGGCGGTGCTGCCGTCAGAAGTCGCGGAGTCGATAGTGAAATCGAAGTTACCCTGGGTGCTGACGCGATCGGCGCCTGCGTAGGCGGTAGCGACAGCCAGCGCATCCAGACCCGCGGAGATGTTGTTGGCGGTATCAATCATCGTTACCGGGGTGGTTTTGTTCAGCGCGTTGCCGTTCCAGCTCACACCAACCGCCAGAGTAGAGGCGTCAGTGGTACGGCTCAGGGTGTTGCTGACGATCTGAGAGGTCAGCGTGAAGTCGGTCGCGCCGGACTGGCCCTGGATGGTGATGTCGAAAGCGCCTTTCTGAGAGTTAAACGCTTTAATCCCTTCAGCGTACTGGAAGTTCAGGGATTTCAGCGGAGTGACAACCAGCGCGCTGGTGGTGTCTTTAGTTGCGCTTGCATCCCAGCTTGCAGTGGCGGAAGTGGTCACATCAGCCATTGCGTTGGAAGAGATAAGAGCCGCAGCCACAACACCCGCTAATACGATTTTTTTCATTTTAGATTTCCTGAGAATAATTAAGTTAGTTCCATTTATGGAGTTATTGCTACAAATACTGATAATGACTTTATCCAGATAGAATAATGTTTAACTTCCCTCTGCCTCCCATCTTATTCTGCAAGCTGAGCTTGATTGCGTAGATCCTCTTTTCTGCCATCTGCAATTCGTTGGCTATTTGCTTAACCGACTTTTCTGCGAGTAAAAGATCGAGAACCAACACTTCCTGGTCGCTGAGTTTTTGGCGGTAGCCTCGACCATCTCTTTGACCGAGAAACGTAAGCTGTATTTTCTTTTCAATCTCGTCTCGGGTATCGCTGGTGTTGATAATCGAAACTATCTGCTGACAGCGGTGTTTCCAGAATAGCGCCAGCGGCTGCGCTAACCTGTCGGCAATCAACACTATCCGCAACCCTGTTTTGATCAGATATTCAATCCATTTATCATTGGTGAATAATCTGATGTTGTAGCGAGAAAAATCAACAAATATAAAGCCGGAATTAGAGAAGTTGTAGTGCTTGTTAATTAAAAAAAAATGCACACCATTTTTTAAATAGATGTTTTTATCGGGCCATACGCAATAGCGGGTTTCAATGCAGTTAATCGATTTTATCGTAGGTCGGGGATAGATTTCGCACTGATACTGACAGCTTATGCAGTATACCTTCTCATATTTCTGCGGAGCCATATGTCGATTTATTTCCCTATATTGTATTACCCTATCGTTCAATGATGTGGCTATATTATGGCTAGTTAATAAATGTGACAACTTTAATTTCTGGAGAGTTATATAGATGAAAAATGTGTAAATTCTTAATGGCTCAAATTGACTGGATTGATACTAACCTACTATTCTGAATAAGAAAAATCTTAAGAAGCAGAATTTTATGTCGATAGCCCTTTAAGAATTATCCATGGTGACCAGGAATTTTCTCGCTGAATGGGGGAGGATTGGTTAAAAAAAAACAGCACAATAAGTCAAAAAAAATGCTATCACATCGCTGTTTGTTAATTTTGTGTTTTTGTTTTGTTTTATTTTGTGGTGATTATTCTGTAATCACCTGTTTTTTGTAAGGGAAAGTTGCGATATTTTGGATTATGGGGGAAAGGACTATCTGGCGAAATATGATCTGGCGTACAAAACAGGGCGTTTTTAAGAACTAAAACGCATCGGCGCTTGAAAAGGAGCGAATCAGAAGGATGTGCTAAATCTTAACCGGAAGAAGCGGACAAATGCTTCTTGGGGAGACGGGGCGCTACGGCAGCCTGAACGGGCACTGCCTGCAGGCCGCCGCAGCGCCACCGGGACGATGGCAGCGTGAATTTGCAGACAAATGAGCCAATACTTTCGATGCGTCCCCGGCGCTTACGCCCCTTTCAGCAGAGGAAGCAGGTGATTCTCGGTAAGAGGAGCAAGCTTAATATGCCGATCCTGACCCGGCGTATACCAGATAACTTCTTCTATTTCGGCCGTCGGCGTAAAGCTCGCTCTGTTGGTGGCTATCTGAAAGATATCCGCAGAGACCGTATGGCCCGGCTCGTTTGCCGCCGTATCGGTGAAACGGCCGACCGGAACCAGTTCTTCAGGTGAGACGATGAAGTTGAGCTCCTCTTCGAGCTCGCGGATCAGCGCCGCTTCCGGGGCTTCCCCGATTTCAGGTTTTCCACCGGGCTGCATAAAGTACTCAGTCCCTCGTTTGCGTACTAACAGACAGCGTCCTTGACCGTCGGCGATCACCGCCGCCGCGATGTGAATATTTTTTATGGTGTTCAAGAGATACCCCAGTGATATGCCGCTAGTGTTCAACGACCCGCGTTTGCTTCGCCTCTAGCGAAACAACGCCGACGCCATAATGATAACCGCCTTAGCGTGCTAATCAATCCCGTCAATTCTCGCAAAACCTGCTGACGGCGCGGGCGGGGCTCATTTATGATAGCCTGCGAAATATAACGTCTATGCGGGAAGTGCAGCCTCTATGTCAATTCAGAAAATCGCTCGCCTGGCGGGCGTCTCGGTGGCGACGGTATCGCGGGTATTGAATAACAGCGATACCGTTAAAGCGAAGAACCGCGAACGTGTGCTGCAGGCGATCAAAGAGAGTAACTACCAGCCGAATTTGCTGGCCCGCCAGCTGCGAACGGCCCGCAGCAATATGATTCTGGTGATGGTCTCTAATATCGCCAACCCCTTTTGCGCCGAGGTGGTCAAGGGTATTGAAGAAGAGGCGGAAAAGAACGGCTACCGGATCCTGCTGTGTAATTCCGGCTCGGATTTAGCCCGTTCAACCTCGGGTCTGCAGCTGCTCTCCGGCAAAATGGTCGACGGCATCATCACCATGAATGCGCTCTCCAGCCTGCCGGAACTCACCACCATGATCGGCGACGCGCCCTGGGTGCAGTGCGCGGAATATGCCGATAACGGCAGCGTCTCCTGCGTCGGCATCAACGACGTCGACGCGGCGCAGGGTGCCGTTTCCCTGCTGGTTGACGGCGGGCGAACGCGCATTGCTTTAATCAACCACGATCTCAGCTATCGCTACTCGCGCCTGCGCGAGCGCGGCTACAAAAGCGTGCTGCACGTTCGCGAACTGGCGTATCAACAGGTCACCTACGCCAGCGACCTGAGCGCCGCCGCCGGTACCCGGGCGATGGAAACGCTGCTGGCGCAGAAAGAGAAACCGGATGCGGTATTTGCGGTCTCAGATTCGCTGGCGGCGGGCGCGCTGCGGGCTATCGCTCAGGCCGGATTGCGGGTGCCGGAAGATATTGCGGTAGTCGGTTTTGATGGCACCGAACTGGCTGAAGTGGTATCGCCGCAGCTGACCACCGTGGAACAGCCTTCGCGCGAGATTGGCCGTACGGCGGTCACGCTGCTGATGAAAAGAATCGACAATCCCGACGCCGCGGTCGAGCGGGTGATGATGGACTGGCGCGTCATTTCCCGCGCCAGTGCCTGAGGATATTACTGAGACACCGCGCCCGCCAGCGAACGAATGTCGTTACCGGTAGGGGACTGATGGATCCGCAGGCCGAATTCGTCAACCACGGCATAGACGTGATCGAATATATCCGCCTGAATGCTTTCATATTCCGCCCACACCACGGTGTTGGTGAAGCAGTAAATCTCAATCGGCAGGCCGCTGGCGTCCGGCGCCAGCTGGCGAACCATCAGCGTCATATCTTTGCGGATGCGCGGATGATTACGCAAATACTCCTGCAAATAGGCGCGGAAGGTGCCGATATTGGTCATCCGGCGCTGATTCAGTATCGATTGATCGGCGGCGTTCTGCTGGTTCCACAGGCTGATTTCCTGATGACGTGAATCCATATACGGCTTCAGCAGTCTGGCCTGAATTAAGCGCTGCTGCTCCTGTTCATCAAGAAAATGAATGCTGGTGGTATCGATATTCAGGCTGCGCTTAATGCGGCGACCGCCGGATGCCGACATCCCGCTCCAGTTTTTAAACGAGTCGGAAACCAGCGACCAGGTTGGAATGGTGGTGATGGTGTTATCCCAGTTGCGCACCTTCACCGTGGTCAGGCCGATGTCAATCACCGCGCCGTCGGCGCCATATTTTGGCATCTCCAGCCAGTCGCCGAGCTTGAGCATATCGTTGGCGGAGAGCTGAATTCCCGCCACCAGGCCAAGAATAGGATCTTTGAATACCAGCATCAGTACCGCGGCCATCGCGCCGAGGCCGCTAATCAGAATCGCCGGCGACTGGCCAATCAGTAAGGAGATAACCAGAATGCCGACAATAATCGCGCAGACCAGCTTAATTCCCTGAAATATCCCTTTAAGCGGCAGCTGAGAAGCGGTGGCGAATTTCTGCGATAAATTGAACACCACGTCCAGCAGCGAAAAGAAGGACAGCATCGCGTAGATCATCACCCACAGCTGGGCGCAGGTGGTGAGGATTTCCGCAGCCTCGCTGCCTTTTTGCAGCCACAACACCGCCTGCACGTTGACGATAATCCCCTGCAGGGTGAAGGCCAGACGATGAAACAGTTTGTTCTGGGTAATAATTTGCAGCCACAGGTGGCTGCTGGCCTGCGCCCGCTTTTCGAAGGTGCGCAGCACCACTTTGTGCAGAATAAGATGAACGACAATCGCCGTCAGAAAAATAATGCCGAAGATAATAATGAGTGAGGTGGTGGGGGTAATTTTGATGCCTAATGCGGCGATTTGCGATATGAATTCCTGCATAACGTCTCCTTTACATCCAGCGGTTATGATGACCGCTGGATGTCTATTATGCAAATCGCAGGTTACGCCGATGTGAATTATGGCGTCGCTACCGCCGGATGGACGTTAAGGTGTCGGCGTAGCCACAGCGCGATGGCGCCCAGTACCAGCATCATCACCACTTCCACCGCCAGGAAATCGATCAGCGCCCGGGGATAGTCGCCGCCGCTGCGCTGGGCAAGGGTTAAGAATAGCGACCCGAGAATTGCCGGCCCCAGACCCAGCGTCGCCTGCTGCAGAGTGCTGAGAATCGCGCTCCCGGCACCGGCGTCGCTGGCGCTGATATCGCGCATCCCGATACGGTAAAAACTGTTGACGATCAGCGCCTGCCCGTAGCCGATAAGCGCCGTGGAGGGGACCAGCGCCAGGGTGGTGGTGTGGATACCAAGGCGATAAAAGGTCGCGCTCAGCAGCAGCAGGCCGACAATCTGCACCGACAGGCCGGTCAGCAAAATGCGCCCCATGCTGTAGCGGGCAATCAGCTTCGGCGCGTACAGCGCGGAGATGAAGTAGGCCACGCCGAGCGCGATAAAGCTGTTGCCGGACTGCCACGGCGCCATCCCCAGACCGGCCTGCATGGTCAGCGCCATGCAGAACATAAACCCGGACCAGGCGCTGAAAAAGAGCAGGGCGATGGCCATGCCAAAGCGAATGCTGGTGAGCTTCAGCAGGCGAGGCGGCAATAGCGGCTGCTCGCCGCGCTGCTGTTTGCTCAGCGCGCTGGCCCGCATCCAGACCAGCAGCGGCAGCACCGCAGCTAACATCAGCTGCAGCGTCCACGGCCAGTGCAGCTCCGGCCCCAGCGCCATCGGAAACAGCAGGCAGCAGAGGATTAGCGCAAGGCTGAAGGTGCCCTGCCAGTCGATGCGCGAATGCGCTTCACGCCGGGTCTCCGGGACGTATCGCGGGCTGAAGGCCAGCACCAGCAGGCAGATCGGCACGTTAATAAAGAAGGCATTTCGCCAGCCTAAACCGGCGATATCCGCCGAGACCAGCCAGCCGCCGCCCATCTGACCGACGATAAAGGCGATACCGCCAATGCCGCCGTACAGGCTTATGGCCCGGGCGTGGGCGGTGCCTTTGAGGGTGATATGCAGCGTAGCGAGAATCTGCGGCACGATCAGGGCCGCGCCGGCGCCCTGGACCGCGCGCGCCGCCAGCAGCGTGGTGATGGAGTTCGCCATCCCGCACAGCAGAGAGGCGACGCCAAAAATCGCCACGCCCCACATAAACAGACGGCGGCGGCCATAGTTATCGCCAAGCTTGCTGCCCATCGCCAGGCAAACGGCAAAGGCGACGCCGTACAGCGCGACGATCAGCTCCAGCTGGGTGGCGCTGGCGTTCAGCGACTGGGTGATGGAGTCCAGCGCGACGTTGGCGATCGAGGTGTCGATCAGCGGCAGCATCTGGCCGGTCAACAGAAGGAATAAACCGGCTCGGCCGGGTGAAACAGCAGACGAATTCATCGGATCTCTCCATTGCGTCATTCAGCGGATGGCCGTAGCATCACCGATAAATTAAACGGGTACCAGTTCCTGCTTATACTGGTATTGGCACTACCATGCTGGAGGTTTTATGACGACCATGCCGCAACGTGAATCGACGATCGCCGCGCCCGATGATGCCCGTAAACAGCTGGGGGCATTTCTGCGCGCCCGGCGTGAGAGCCTCGATCCGCAGCGCCTGGGGTTGCCGCGCGTTGGCCGACGACGCACGCCGGGTCTGCGGCGGGAAGAGGTGGCGATGCTGGCGGAGGTCGGCGTCACCTGGTACACCTGGCTGGAGCAGGGGCGGGAAGTGAATCCGTCCGAGGCCGTGCTGGTGTCGGTGGCGAACGCGCTGCAGTGCAGCCCGCTGGAGACCCGACACCTGTTTGTCCTGGCCGGACTGACGCCGCCGGAAGCCGCGCAGGTCACGGTATGCGAAGGCATCAGCCCCGGCACCCGGCGGATGCTCGATAGCCTGATGCCGCAGCCCGCCAGTATTCAGAAGCCGAGCTTTGATATTGTGGCCTGGAACGACAGCTTCTGCCGCCTGATGGGCATCGATTTCGCCACCATTCCGGAAGAGGATCGCAACTGCATTTATCTGTATCTGACCAATGAAACCTGGCGCAGCCGCATCGAGAATCGCGATGTGCTGGCGACGTTTGTCTCCTATTTCCGCGCGGCGATGGCGGAGCACCGCGGCGATCCGCTGTGGGAGAATAAGCTGGCGCGCTTTTTTGCCGCGTCGGCGGAGTTTGAGTCCCTCTGGCATCAGCGCTATGAGGTGCGCGGGGTGGAAAATCAGGTGAAACACTTTAACCATCCGCAGCTCGGACGCTTCAGCCTGCAGCAGATGTACTGGTACTCGGCCCCGCGCAACGGCTCGCGCCTGCTGGTCTATTTGCCGATGGATGAAATGGGCGAACGGGCGCTGGCGTGGCTGGAAAAACATTAACGGCAGGGAATGCTTATGAACGTAGCCCGAAAAGAGCAGCGCATTATTCAGCGTACGCTCAACGCCTGGCGGTCATTGGCCGCTATGTGGAGCGCATCTGGCACGAGGGGGTATCCAGGCTGCAAAATACTGCGGGCTATCCCCGGGGCGGCGCTTGACGCGCCTTACCCGGGCTACGGGTACCCACAGTGTGTAATTTTGTAGCCCGGATAAGGCGACAGCCGCAATCCGGGGATCATCCTGACGTAAAAGAAAAGCAGAGAATTAAATCTCGGTAATGGTCGTCGCCTGCGGCAGGCGTGATTTCGGCAGGGCGGCGTTGAAGTCTTCGACGCTATGATGGCCGACCGGTACCACCACCAGGCTGGTGTAGCCCTGGGCTTTCAGGCCGAATTCGGCATCGAGAATCGCGAAGTCGACACCTTCAATCGGCACGGCATCCAGACCCATGGCCGCGACGCCAAGCAGGAAATTGCCAACGTTGAGATAAACCTGCTTCGCCATCCACTGATCGTCGTCGTGCAGCTCTTTGCGGTGCATATCGGCAAAGAAGGTGCGGCCTTTATGGTTCGCGGCTTTGGCGTCGGCGTTCGCAAAGCGGCCATCGGCCTCTTCCTGATCGACCACGCGCTCGAGCCAGGCGTCGTCCATTGCGGTTTTGGCGCAGAACACCACCACGTGGGAGGCATCAAGAATTTTACGTTCGTTAAACACATAGGTGCCGCTCGCTGCTTTGGCGACGCGCGCTTTGCCTTCATCGCTGCTGGCAACGATAAAGTGCCACGGCTGGGAGTTGGTGCTTGACGGGCTGTACTGCAGCAGCGTTTTCAGGTTTTCCGCCTGCTCGGCAGTTAGCTTTTTAGTGGCGTCAAATGCCTTGGTGGAGTAGCGCTTTAAGGCAACCGATACGATATCCATACTCTTCCTCACTGTTTACAACCCCTTGCGGGTGCGTTTCGTGAAGGAAGAGTACAGCGATGGCGGGCAAATGATAAGGGGCAAAAATGCGATAACACTTATCGCGCAGCGCTGAAAATCACCCTGGACGTAGCCGCTGCTGCTCTTTTTTGCTGAGTTTATCGACGATCAGATTCCACGAATCATCGATCAGCTCCGCCAGCAGATCCACGCTGATATCCTCGCCGGGAACCACGGTGATCCAGTGCTTTTTGTTCATGTGATAGCCGGGCTCGATGCTGCGGTAAATCGTCTGATGAAGCAGCGATTTTTGCGGATCGCACTTCAGGTTGACCAGCGCGCGGCCGCGTACCGTCGCGGTGAGCATAAAAATCTTCCCGCCGACTTTAAACACATCGTACTCCGGGCCAAACGGCCAGCAGTGCTCAGTAAAGGGGAGCTCCAGCGCGATACGATGCGCGTTGTCATGCAGCGAGCGGTGATCCATCAGCTATTGTCCTCGGCAAGGGCCTGCCACATAGCTTCAAAGCCCAGCTCGACAAAACGGACGGCTCGCTCCGGCTCGTGGCTGGCGTATTCAATGGTGGTTTCGGCCAGCGAAAGAAACAACGCATCGCCGAAGGTACGGTACTCATCGGATTGAAAAACGGGTTTGATTGAGCGCTGGCACAGTTCATTGAGCTCGGGAAACATCTCCTGGACGCGGTTGCGTGTTTCGTCGGTGATCCGTTCACTCAGCGCCATCCGGCGAATCGCTTTATGCTCCATGGGGTTACGCACGCCCCAGCCGATATAGCTATTCCAGATATTGCGCGTATTCTCTTTTGGCCGGGTCTCGTTCGGGTTGAGACCCGCGATCATTGTCTGAACCAGGTCTGCTTTTATGGTCAGATAAAGCTCGTTGAGCAAATCGTCCTTGGTGGCAAAGTAGCGAAACAGCGTACCCTCGGCAACCCCCGCGCTGCGGGCGATGGCGGAGGTTGAGGCGGCGATTCCCGATTGGGCAAAGGCGGCGGTTGCGGCCTCCAGTAACGCTTGCTTTTTATCTTCACTCTTAGGACGAGCCACTACACTTTACCTCACTCATAATAAAACCACGATCTAAGCACGCCCGGCATGGGCGCTGCAACGCTGTCTGTCAAAATTTGAAAATCGTCTTGACGACTTTCAGCTTCTTCCTAATAATGAGTGCTTACTCACTCATAATCAAGCCTTATAACAAAAACCTCCAGGAAGGAGGATTTCGCCAGGTCAGGATATGAACCGTGTCACTTTCAGCGTGGTCGCCATCATGTTATTAGCGTCAGCAACAACTTTGCCGTTTGTGTTAAATGCCGGATTTGGTCAGGCGCCGCAGGGCGCACAGCTCAGCCTGGTGGAGCAGTCGCCGCACTATCACGACGGTCAGTTTCACAATCAGCTTCCGACGCCGGGGTTTACCGGGCAAAAAAATATGCTGGCCGCGTGGTGGGAGTTTCTGGTCGCCAAACGTGAAAATGCCAGACCGGCCCAGCCGCTGCCGCTGGTGAACACCGATCTGGCGGGCTTGCCGTCAGGGCAGGACGTGATGGTCTGGCTGGGTCACTCCTCCTGGTATCTGCAGCTGGCGGGCAAACGCATCCTGATCGATCCCGTATTTAGCAACTATGCCGCTCCGTTCTCGTTTATTAATAAGGCCTTTGCCGGGGATTACCCGTGGCACGCTGAGGGCATGCCGGAGATCGACCTGCTGATTATCTCGCACGATCATTACGACCACCTCGATTACGCCACCATCAAAGCTCTGATGCCGAAGGTCAAGCGCGTGGTGACGCCGCTGGGCGTGGGGTCGCACCTGCGCTACTGGGGAATGGAGAGCGCGATAATCAGCGAGGCGGACTGGAATCAGTCGGTGCAGGTGAGCGATGAGCTGACGGTACACGTCCTGCCCGCGCGCCACTTTTCCGGCCGCGGCCTCAAGCGCAACCAGACCCTGTGGGCCAGCTTTATGTTCGTTACCCCGCAGCAGAAAATTTACTACAGCGGCGACAGCGGCTACGGCCCGCACTTTAAAGCCATCGGCGAACAGTTTGGCGAAGTAGATTTGGCGATCATGGAAAACGGTCAGTATGACCAGGACTGGAAGTACATCCACATGATGCCGGAAGAGACGGCGCAAGCCGCTGACGATGTTCATGCACGCGCGGTGCTGCCGGGTCACGCCGGGCGCTTCGTGCTGGCAAAACATACATGGGACGATCCGTACAAAAGGCTGGCGGAGGCCAGCACAGGGCGACCGTGGCGACTGCTGACGCCAATGTTGGGTGAGCCGGTTTGGGTCGCCGATAAAACGCAATCATTTAACGCCTGGTGGCGCTAACGATGAGAGTGGTTCAGGAGGAGAGAGGACATATGACTATTTCCGCTCAGGTCATTGATACTATCGTCGAGTGGATTGATGATAATTTGCATCAGCCGCTACGTATTGACGATATTGCGCGCCACGCCGGTTATTCGAAGTGGCATTTGCAACGACTGTTTTTACAGTATAAAGGGGAGAGTCTGGGGCGCTATATCCGCGAGCGTAAGCTGCTGCTGGCGGCCCGCGATCTGCGCGATACCGATCAGCGGGTCTACGATATTTGCCTGAAATACGGCTTTGACTCGCAGCAAACCTTTACCCGCATCTTCACCCGCACGTTTAATCAGCCGCCGGGTGCCTACCGTAAAGAAAATCACAGCCGCGCGCACTGAAAAGCGTCCGCCGGGGGAAGACCGGCGGATGCTTTTCTTACCAGGCGTAGTTGACCGTCGCCGTCACCGTCCGGCCAATGCCGTAGAAGCAGGCGCTATCGCTGGCGCAGGAGGCCACGTATTTGGTATTGGCGAGGTTGTTGACGTTGAACTGCACTTTCGCCCCTTTCAGGCTTGAATTCAGCTCGCCTAACTCATAGCTGACCATGGCGTCGTACAGATCCACTGCCGGTACCTTAAACGTGTTTTTCGCATCGCCGTAGCTGGTGCCGATATAGCGTACGCCAACGCCCGCGGTCAGGCTTTTTAACGCGCCGTCCGGTAGAGTATAGCTGGTGAACGCCGAAGCCATATGGGTCGGAATGCGTGCCGGCGTTTTCCCTTCGGTACCGACGACGGTGGTATTGACGGTTTCCGCATCGGTATAGGTATAAGACGCGATCAGATTGAGGTTATCGAAGACCGTCGCGTGCGCTTCCGCTTCAACGCCTTTCGAGCGCACTTTACCGCTGTTTTCAAACCACCCGGCCGCGCTGTTGTAGGTCGCGACGTTGCTCTGCGTCAGATCGTACAGCGCGAGGGTCATTAACGCGTTTGGGTCAGGCTGGTATTTCAGACCCACCTCTACCTGTTTGCCTTCGCTGGGATCGAATGGTCCGACGCCCGGCGCGCGGTTGGTTTGCAGGTTAGGTTCGAAGGAGGTGCTGTAGCTGATATAGGGGGAAAGACCGGAATCAAAGGCGTACAGCAGGCCGGTGCGCCAGGTGAACTTATTATCATTCTGCTGGATGCTGCTGGCGTCGGTAAAATCGGTGGTGCGTACTTCCGCCCAGTCGTAGCGCCCGGAAACTAACAGTTCCCAGTTTCGCCAGCTTAGCTGATCCTGAACATACACCCCAGCCTGGTCGAGATTTTGCTGTTCATTAGTGGCGGGACTGAAGGCGCTTTCATCGACGCTAACCCCGTAGGTCGGGCTGCGCCAGTCGATATCGTACTGCGAGCCGCCGGCCCGACCAAGGTACTGCTTATCCTTACTGGTTTTGTAATCCACACCGCCAATCACCGTATGCGCCACCTGACCGCTGGCAAACTGCGCTTCAAGCTGGTTATCGATGCCAAACTCATCGGTCTGGCGCTGTTCATGCTGGGCGCGGCGGGAGAGTACCGAGCTGTTGGCGGCGCTGGTGGAATAAACCAGGTAGCGATACTTCTGTTTAATGGTGGCGTAACGGGCGTTCTGGCGCAGAGTCAAGGTATCGTTGAGCTGGTGCTCAAATTCATAGCCAATCATCGTTTGTTCACGCCACGACTGGTTGTAGTTGGGATCGCTGACGTTAAAATCGCGCGGAATATAGCTGCCGTCGACGCTTTCCACGGTACCGTAACGCGGCAGGAAGTTACGGTAGCCGGCGTCCGGGTCTTTCTGATAGCTGGTTAACAGGGTAAAGCGCGTGGCGTCACCAGGATACCAGGTGAGGGCGGGAGCGATAGCCATCCGCGTCTCTTTATAGTCATCGATCTGGTTATTCTGGGTGCGGGCGATCCCGTTCAGCCGATAGAGCAGGTGGCCGTCATCGCTCAGCGGACCGCCAATGTCGAAAGCTCCTTCGGCGAGATGGTTATTACCGGTACGGAACTGCACCTCATGAATCGGCTGGCTGGTCGGGCGTTTGCTGGTCATGCTAATCAGCCCGCCGGGGTTGACCTGCCCAAACAGCACCGAGGCCGGGCCGCGCACCAGTTCGACGCGTTCCAGCAGCCACGGGTCGAAAGTGCCGGTTTGTGACGAGGCGGTGGCACCGTAGCTCAGGCCATCGAGGAATTTGGGCACGTAGCTGAAGCCGCGTACGAATACCTCGTCGTTGCGGTTAGATGAACCGCGGTATTCGGTAAAAACGCCCGCGCTATAGCGCAGCGCCTGTGAAACCGAGGTGACGTCCAACGCCCGCATTTGATCGCGGGTGACCACCGATACCGACTGCGGCGTTTTGACGATTTCCGCGGCGGTCTTTGTTGCCGACAGCGTTTTTGTTGCCACTATTCCCTTCAGCGGCGCTGTGGGATCCTCGCCGCTGCCGGCGGTGACGACGATCGTTTCCTCCGCCGCCAGCGCCGGTCCGCCAAAGAGAGATGCCGCAACGCCCGCGGCCCAGAAAGCTGTTATCTTATTATATTTAAACATGTTTATTTTTTATCCTTGGTTGAATCGCCATCAAAAAACGCCCGCGTCGAGGGGAATCGACCGGCGGCTAACATTAACGGCGTTAATGTTATTGCAAATAGTTATTATTTGCATTAGCGTTATTAACAAATTCTTACAAGGAACTATCGGCTAATGAAGACGGCGTGGAGCGGCCTGCTGATTGGCATGAGTACCCTACCGGCGGCGGCAATGAACTGCGAATCTCCTTCGTTACAGGGGGAACTGGAGGGGAAATTCGACGCCAGCGGCGAGGTCTGTTTTGACCTGCCGACATTGGGCGAGAACTACGTCGCGGCGACCCTCTCCGGCGTCACCGATGCCCGACTGCTGGATGACAATAACCGCCGTCTGCGCACGCTGCTGGCGGGCGGTCCGGCGGACGGCGAGCAAACCCTGCTATTTTCTCTGCCGGTAAACCGCGCCTCCTCGCTGGTGCTGCACGGCGAAGAGGGGGCGCGCTGGCGCTTTCAGTGGCAGATGCGGGAAACCACCGCGCTGGCCAAAATTCAGCCGCTGGATCCGGTCAGCCCGCGCCTGCAGCGGCTAAAGCGTGAACTGGCGGCGGGAGGTTCAACAACGCATTTCTGGCAGGAGCGCGAGCGGGAAGGGACGCCAATGGTGGAACCGGTGGACGCCGGCCATAAGCGGGTAACTTTCCTGTGGCGTGGAGCGAGCCGCAACGTGTTTATTCTGGGTTCGCCGGCGGGGGATCACGATCCGCTGTTTCGCCTCGGTGATTCTGACGTCTGGTTTCGCAGCTACGTGGTGCCCGCCGATACCCTCATGCAGTATAAGCTGGCCCCGGACGTGCCGCAGGTAAACGGCAGCGAGCGGGAGCAGCGGCGGGCAATTCTGGTCAGCGCCCAGGCTGACCCGCTCAACCCGAACAGCATCAATGCCGCCCGCGACCGCTGGAATCGCCACTCTCTGCTGGCCCTCAACGCCGCGCGTTTTTGCACCGCCCAGCGTATGGCGCAGCCGCTACGCTACGGAACCTTAACCCACCATCAGTTGCGCAGTGACTTTCTGCAAAATACGCGGGAAGTACTGATTTATCGCCCGCGGTTGCCGCAGCCCGCGCGCTGGACCCTGCTGCTCTTTGACGGCAAAACTTACCAGCACGAGTACCGCCTCGCTAACGTGCTGGATGCCCTGATAGCCAGCCATCGGCTACCGCCGATCAACGTGGTGTTTATCGATAGTCTCGATCATCCGCGACGGGCGAAGGAGCTGCCGCCAAATCCGCACTTTGCCGATTTTATGGCCCATGAGCTGCTGCCGTGGCTGCGTCGTCAGGGACTCAGCCTGAGCCGGCAAAAAACTGTGGTCGCCGGCTCCAGCTACGGCGGGCTAGCCGCATCCTGGGTAGCGCTGCGCTATCCGCGACAGTTTGGCAAAGTATTAAGCCTGTCCGGGTCATACTGGTGGGCACCGCAAGGGGAGGAGGCCGGCTGGCTGACCCGCCAGTACCAGCAGTCGCCGCGCTATCCGGTGCGCTTCTGGCTGCAGGCGGGGAAATTCGAAACCAGCGGGCCGGACGGCGGCATTTATGCCAATACGCTTGAATTTGAGCGGGTGCTAAAAGAGAAGGGGTATACGGTGAGCTTCCATCCCTCTTCCAGCGGCCACGATTACGCCGCCTGGTGCGAAGCGCTGGTCAGCGGCATGCGCGACCTGGCCGGCTTAGCGCTCAAGGGAAAACCAGCGACGCCAGACCCAGCGCAGCAGCAGATATTCAACCGCGCCCAGCGCTAAAAACCACAGGCAAAAGATCAGGGTATAAAGCTGGTTGAGATCCATCAGATGGAATGTCGCAACCAGCTTTTGCGCCAGCGTCAGGCCCAGCGAGGGCGCCGGCAGCAGCAGGCAGGAGAGCAAAGCCAGCAGCAGAATGCCGGCGGCACTGAGGAGCGTTTCTAGCGGATGTTTCATTATTTGTTAATCATCAGTTAAAAACATATTGTCCGGTAAAAAGAGAATCAATGCAATATCGTTTCGTACGTAATCATAATACGCATTGGATATTATATTTAAACGTCCTCAATTATTCCCATGTTAATTATTTTGGTAATATTTGTGATTAAGTTAATTACATTGCAATGTAAATTAACGTCATTATTAAGCCAGCGCTTTTACAAAAGTATAGGTGCTATATCCCACCAAAGTAGCGATGATAATGGCCAGCAGGATGTACAGTACCAGACGGCGTCCGCGGTAGATTCCAAACATAGTAGACCTCGTTTAGTTTTGGTTTATTAATATTCTGCAATAGTTGATTTATAGAATTAACTTACCACAAATTTTGTATTTGCGAGAGATTAAATATTGCGCAAGCTTAAATTATCTCCGCTGTTTAAAATTTTTCTCATTGGCCCGGAATGATTCCAGGCTTTCCGCCTCACGGAATTTTAAGGGAGATATATTTTGACCAAAGCGATTAAAACTAATAATACCACCCCCTCAGGGGATGCTGCGCCACGCCGCGCATATCAGCAGACGGTTGATGCGGTGCTGGCGCAGACTAAAAGCCATGCCAACGGCCTCAGCACCGCCGAGGCCGCCGAGCGTTTGAAAACCTTCGGCCCCAACGCCTTGCCGGAGAAAAAAGGCAAGCCGGCCTGGCTGCGCTTCCTTGCCCATTTTAACGACGTACTGATTTTTGTCCTGCTGGCCGCCGCCGCGCTCACCGCGGTCATGGGTCACTGGGTCGATACGCTCGTCATCCTTGGCGTCACGGTGATCAACGCCCTGATCGGCCATATCCAGGAGAGCAACGCTGAAAAATCGCTGCAGGGCATCCGCAATATGCTCTCCAGCGACGCGCGCGTACAGCGCAGCGGCAAGCATGAAACCATCCCGACCCGCGACCTGGTGCCGGGCGATATCGTGATACTGCGCGCGGGTGACCGCGTGCCCGCCGATATGCGCCTGATTGAGAGCCATAATCTGCGGGTCGAAGAGGCGATTCTCACCGGCGAGTCGACGGTGGTGGATAAAACCACCGATGCGCTGGAAGGCGAACTGCCGCTGGGCGACCGTACCAATATGCTCTTCTCCGGCACCACCATCAGCGCCGGCGGCGGCGTTGGCGTGGTGACCGCAACCGGTCAGGAGACCGAGCTCGGTCACATCAACCAGATGATGGCGGGCATTGAGAAGCACCGCACGCCGCTGCTGGTGCAGATGGATAAGCTCGGTAAAGCGATTTTCGTTATCATCCTGGCGATGATGGCCGCGCTGTTCGTCTTCAGCCTTGCGCTGCGCGACATTCCTCTCGGCGAGCTGCTGCTCTCCCTGATTAGCCTGGCGGTGGCCGCCGTGCCGGAAGGCTTACCGGCGATTATCTCGATTATTCTCTCTCTGGGCGTACAGGCGATGGCGCGTCAGCGGGCGATTATCCGCAAGCTGCCGACGGTGGAAACCCTGGGCGCCATGACCGTAGTGTGCTCGGATAAAACCGGCACCCTGACGATGAACGAGATGACCGTCAAAGCGATCATCACCGCCGACTGCTGCTACCGCGTCGAGGGCGACAGCTACGAGCCTCAGGGTAACATCTGCCTGGAAGGCAGCAACGAGCCGGTGCAGATTAAAGCGGGCAGCGTGCTGGAAACCTATTTGCGCACCATCGACCTGTGTAACGACAGCCAGATGATTCAGGACGAGCGCGGCCTGTGGGGCATTACCGGCGGGCCGACCGAAGGGGCGCTGAAGGTGCTGGCGGCGAAAGCGCAGCTTGCGCCCGTCGATGCCCGCCTGGTGGCGAAGATACCGTTCGACTCGCAGTACAAGTACATGGCGACCCACCAGAAAATGGGCGACGTCGAGCAGGTGCTGATTACCGGCGCACCGGACGTGATTTTTGCCCTGTGCCGCCAGCAGTTGAGCAAGCAGGGGGCGGTGCCGTTTGAGCCGCAGTACTGGGAAGAGGAGATGGCGCGCTTTGCCCGCCAGGGCCTGCGTATGGTCGCCGCCGCCTACAAACCGGCCACCGTCGGCAGCACCACGCTGACCCACGACGATCTGCGCGAAGGTCTGGTCTTCCTCGGCATTGCCGGAATGATGGATCCGCCGCGTCCGGAAGCGATTGACGCTATCCACGCCTGCCAGAACGCGGGGATCCGCGTGAAGATGATTACCGGCGACCACCCGCAGACGGCGATGAGCATTGGCCAGATGCTGGGGATCACCAACAGCCGCCAGGCGATGACCGGCTATCAGCTGGAGCACATGGACGACGCCGAGCTGGCGAAAGCCGCCGTTGAGTACGATATCTTTGCCCGTACCAGCCCGGAGCACAAGCTGCGCCTGGTGAAAGCGCTGCAGGATAACGGTGAAGTGGTTGGCATGACCGGCGACGGCGTCAACGACGCCCCGGCGCTGCGCCAGGCCGACGTCGGGATAGCCATGGGGATTAAAGGCACCGAGGTGACCAAAGAGGCTGCCGACATGGTCCTGACCGACGACAACTTTGCCACCATCGCCAGTTCGGTCAAAGAGGGGCGTCGGGTCTACGACAACCTGAAGAAGACCATTCTGTTCATCATGCCGACCAACCTGGCACAGGGGCTGCTGATTATCATCGCCCTGCTGGCGGGGAACATCATTCCGCTGACGCCGGTGCTGATTCTGTGGATGAACATGGCCACCTCCGCGACGCTCTCCTTCGGCCTCGCGTTTGAAGCCGCAGAGCGCAACGCCATGAACCGTCCGCCGCGTAAAACCGGCCAGCACGTTATGGACGCCTTCGCCGTCTGGCGCGTCGCCTTCGTCGGCACCATGATCGCCGTCGCCGCTTTTATGCTTGAAGCCTGGCTGGCACCGCGCGGCCACAGTCCGGAGTTTATCCGCACCGTCCTGCTGCAGATGCTGGTCACCGCACAGTGGGTGTACATGATTAACTGCCGCAGCAGCGACAGCTTCTCGCTGAACATGGGACTGCTGCGCAACAAAGGCATCTGGCTGGTGAGCGGCGTGCTGCTGCTGATGCAGCTGGCCATCATCTACGTACCGGTGATGCAGACGATGTTTGGCACCGAAGGGCTGCCGCTGCGCTACTGGTTCATCACGCTGGTCATCGGTATCGCGATGTTCCTGGTGGTGGAAGTTGAGAAGCGCCTGACCCGTCGTTTCCGCAAAGCCGCATAGCGTGTCTGACCCGCACGGCGTCCCTTCTCCTGCGGGGGAGGGACGCCGCATCGTCGTAAGGAATTCCCCATGAACAAGATTATCCGCTCCGCCCTGCTGGCCTGCGGCCTGGCAGGCTACGCGCTCACCGCCGCCGCCGCGCCGGCCGTTCCGGTGCGCGTCGCCACCGTGGAACACGCGTCGCATGCCGATGAACGGCAAATCTCCGGCCGCGTCGAGGCCATTCACTCCGTCGATATTCGCGCCCGCACCGAAGGAAAGATTGTGCAGCGCCACTTCCAGGATGGGCAGTATGTCAACCAGGGCGATCCGCTGTTTACGCTGGATGACGCCCAGCCGAAAGCCGCGCTGGCGCTGGCCCAGGCTGAACTGAAGAGCGCGCAGGCTTCGCTACGCCAGGCCCAGCAGCTGCTGAGCCGCTACCAGCAGCTGAAAAATAACCACGCAATCAGCCGCAACGACGTAGACACCGCGCAGATGCAGCGCGATGTCGCCGCCGCCGCCGTGGAACAGGCCCGGGCGCGCATTGCCGCCCAGCAGATTACGCTCGGCTACACCCGCATTACCTCGCCGGTCACCGGGCGCGTCGGCCATAGTCCTTTTCACGTCGGCGGTCTGGTGAATCCCGCCAGCGGCGTGCTGGTCGATGTGGTCCAGCTTGATCCCATTCGCGTGGCGTTCTCGCTGGATGAAACCGCCTTTTTCGCGAAAGCGGGACAGCACACGGATATCGCCGCGCTGAAGCAGGCGTGGCTGGCGCAGGTGGATGTCGATGGGCGGCGTGAAGACGGCGCCCTGACCTCCGTCGATAACCGTATTGATAGCCGCACCGCCAGCGTGGCGCTGCGCGCTGAATTCGCTAACCCGCAGCACCGTCTGCTGCCCGGCGGCAACGTCACGGTTTTCTTCCGGCCGCAGCAGCTTAAGGAGAGCCCGATGATCCCAGCCTCTGCGCTACAGCAGGATGCGCAGGGCTTTTACAGCTGGGTGCTGACGGCGGACAACACCGTGACGATGCGCCGTATAGCGCCCGCCGGTCAGCATGGCCAGAGCTTCGTGGTGGCCGATGGCCTGAAAGCGGGGGAGCGCGTAGTGACGGAAGGCGCCCAGCGCCTGCGTGACGGCGCGGCCGTTCAGCTTCTGAGTGAATAAGGGAGAGGCGATGCTCACATTTTTTATCCGTCGCCCGCGCTTTGCGATGGTGATTGCGCTGCTGATGACCTTTGTCGGCGCGGTCTCGCTGAAGCTGATCCCGGTCGAGCAGTATCCGCAGATTACGCCGCCGGTCATCAACGTTAGCGCCAGCTGGCCGGGCGCCAGCGCGGCGGACGTGGCGGAAGCCATTGCCGCGCCGCTGGAGACCCAGCTCAACGGCGTCGATCATATGCTCTATATGGAGTCCACCAGTTCCGATGAGGGGACCTACAGCCTGAGCCTGACTTTTGCCGCCGGGACCGATGCCGATTTAGCCGCGATCGATGTGCAGAACCGCGTGTCGCAGGCGGTGGCGCAGCTGCCTGCCGACGTGCAGCAGAACGGCGTGCAGGTGCGTAAGCGGGCGACGAACCTGCTGATGGGCGTGAGTCTCTATTCGCCGCTCGGCACGCTATCGCCGCTGTTTGTCAGCAACTACGCCAGCACTCAGGTGCGCGAGGCGCTGGCGCGTCTACCCGGCGTCGGGGAAGTGCAGATGTTCGGCGCGCGCGACTACAGCATGCGCATCTGGCTGCGCCCCGACCGCATGAACGCGCTGAATATCACAACCGACGATATTGCCCAGGCGCTGCGCGAGCAGAACGTACAGGGCGCGGCGGGGCAGGTGGGGACGCCGCCGGTATTTAACGGCCAGCAGCAGACGCTGACCATCAACGGTATCGGGCGACTCAGCGACGCCGCCGGCTTCGGGCAAATTGTGGTTCGCAGCGGGGAACGCGGCCAGCTGGTACGCCTGTCTGACGTGGCGACCATTGAGCTGGGCGCGCGCAGCTACAGCTCCGGCGCGCAGCTCAACGGTAAAGATTCCGCCTATCTCGGTATCTATCCGACGCCCACCGCCAACGCCCTGCAGGTCGCCAGCGCGGTGCGCGCTGAGTTGACCCGGCTGCACGCGCGTTTCCCGGCGGATCTCACCTGGGAAGTGAAGTTTGATACCACCCGCTTTGTGGCGGCGACGATCAAAGAGATCGGCGTGTCGCTGGGGCTGACCCTGTTGGCGGTGGTGGTGGTGGTCTCGCTGTTCCTCCAGAGCTGGCGGGCAACGCTGATTGTCGCGCTGGCGATCCCGGTGTCGCTTATCGGCACCTTTGCCGTGCTTTATGCGCTGGGCTACAGCGCCAATACCCTGAGCCTGTTCGCGATTATTCTCGCCCTGACGATGGTGGTGGATGACGCCATCGTGGTGGTGGAGAGCGTGGAAACCAAAATGGCGGAGGGGCTGGATCGCGGCGCCGCGACCGCCGAGGCGCTGCGGCAAATCGCCGGGCCGGTGATCGCCACCACCCTGGTGCTGCTGGCGGTGTTTGTGCCGGTAGCGATGCTGCCGGGGATCGTCGGCGAGCTGTATCGCCAGTTTGCGGTGACCTTATCGACGGCGGTGACGCTGTCGAGCGTGGTGGCGCTGACCCTGACGCCCGCGCTGTGCGCGCTGCTGCTGCGTCCGCGGCCGCAGCAGCCAGCCGCCATCTGGCGCGGTTTTAACCGCGGTCTGGATACGGTGCGCGATGGCTACGGGCGTCTGGTCGGGAGGATGAATCGTCGCCCCTGGCTGGCGCTGGCGGCGACGATGGCGGCGGCCGGGGTGGTGGTGTTTAGCTTTACCACCATGCCAAAGGGTTTTCTGCCGCAGGAAGATCAGGGCTACTTCTTTGCCAGCGTGCAGCTGCCTGAAGCCGCCTCGCTGGAGCGTACCGAAGCGGTGATGGCCCAGGCGCGCGAGCTGCTGTTGTTGAATCCGGCGGTTGAGGATGTGATTCAGGTCTCCGGTTTTAATATTCTCAACGGTACCAGCGCTTCAAACGGCGGATTTATCTCGGTGATGCTGAAGGACTGGCACCAGCGGCCGCCGCTGGAGGCGGTGATGGAAAAGGTGCAGGGCCAGCTGATGGGGCTACCGGAGGCGACGATCATGACTTTTGCGCCGCCGACGCTGCCGGGGCTGGGTAACGCCTCCGGGTTTAATTTACGCATTCTGGCCCAGGCCGGACAATCGCCGGCGGAGCTGGAGCAGGTGACGCATCAGGTGCTGCGGATGGCTAATCAGTACCCGCAGCTGAGCCGGGTATTTACCACCTGGAGCAGCAACGTGCCGCAGCTGACGCTCACCGTCGATCGCGATCAGGCGGCCCGGCTGAACGTACCGGTGGCGAGGATTTTCAGCAGCCTGCAAACCGCGTTTGGCGGCACCCGCGCCGGCGATTTCAGCATCAACAATCGTGTCTACCACGTGGTGATGCAAAACGAGATGCAGTGGCGCGAGCGGGCAGAGCAGATAAGCGAGCTGTACGTGCGCAGCGACAGCGGCGAGCGGGTTCGCCTGAGTAATCTGGTGACGATTACGCCGACGGTGGGCGCGCCGTTTATTCAGCAGTATAACCAGTTCCCGTCGGTATCGGTGAGCGGGTCGGCGGCCGAAGGCGTCAGCAGCCGGACGGCAATGGCGGTGATGGAGCAGATTTTACAAGCGAACCTGCCGCATGGGTATGATTACGCCTGGAGCGGCATCTCCTGGCAGGAGCAGCAGACCGGTAACCAGGCGGTGTGGATTGTGCTGGCGGCGGTAGCGATGGCGTGGCTGTTCCTCGTCGCCCAGTATGAGAGCTGGACGCTGCCGGCGAGCGTGATGCTGTCGGTGCTATTCGCTATCGGCGGGTCGCTGCTGTGGCTCTGGTGGGCCGGTTACGCCAACGATGTGTACGTGCAGATAGGCCTGGTGCTGCTGATCGCGCTGGCGGCGAAAAACGCGATTTTGATCGTCGAGTTTGCCAGGGCGAAGCGCGAAGAGGGGATGTCGATCGTCGACGCCGCCCGCGAAGGGGCGACCCGCCGCTTCCGTGCGGTAATGATGACGGCGGTCTCTTTTATCATTGGCATTGTGCCGATGATGCTCGCTACCGGCGCCGGGGCGCAGAGCCGGCGGATTATCGGCACCACGGTGTTCAGCGGTATGCTGGTGGCGACGGTAATCGGCATTTTGTTTATTCCGTCGCTGTACGTGCTGTTCCAGCGGCTGCGCGAGTGGGCCCACCGCCGGATGTAGGTGGGCTGGGGTTTGGTGTCTGGAGATGTGCTGCGGGTTTGGTAGCCCGGACAGGCGCGGTAGCGCCGCCTCCGGGACGGTGTGGTAGGGGTTCCGTTCACTATTATTCCGCAGAAAATGTCTCACCGTGGTAGGTGAACGGGTAAAGGGGGAGAAAACCGTCTCCCCCTTTACAATCCCCGCGGTCCCGCAAAGAAATCGGTGCTACGCACTGCGCTCACCTCCCGGACCTCAGCCTGCGGTCGGCTCAACTCGACCTTACTCGTCCCATCCCTGGGACTCGCCCCTACGGGGCCAGCGCAAGCGCTGTTCAAAATTGCTCCAGGCAATTTTGTCGTGTCTCGATTCGCCTCTGTCCGCCATCCCTGGCGGCCAGCCCTTGTCTTCAGGCCTCCGGTTCACCGATTTCAGCGGGCACCAGGGCATCGCTGCATATCACGTTGTTTCAGAGACATATCCGCAGCGGCATGAAAATCTCCCCGGGGCCGAGCTACTCCCCGCAAACGATGTTATGCCGACTACCTGCTCTCCACCGCGATCATGGTGACGAACGGATGGTACTGCCACGGCACGCTGCCGCCTTTCTGGTACATCTTCGAAATGGTGCCGTCGAGATAGAGCATCTGGCGCACGTTGAGCCTGGACTGCGCGTAGCAGGCAAAATCATAGAAATTGGTTTCGCGCTCGCTGAGCATAAAGACCACTTTGCCATCGCCGGTGATGCCCACGCCGTTACGCAGCTTGCGCGAGCTGGCGGACGGCTTTAGCCGCCAGTTGATCTTGCCGTTTTCAATCAGCATCGGCCCGGACTGCACGGCGTAGCGGATGGCCGGCGACGGCCTGAATTTATCGATGCTGACAATCCCCGCGTTTTGCCCGCGCAGATAAAACACCCCGCCGGGACGAATAAAAAAGTTGCCGCCGCCGGAAGCGCGGTTAAGCGGGGTCAGCTGTCTGCCTTTCTCGATATACAGCCCCAGCGGCGCGTAGGCTTTATCATAAATTCCGCCGTTCATCGCCATCTGTACCTGTCCGTTGTGGTCGATATCCGCCAGCAGGGCGCGCAGCGATCCCCAGGCTTTGCCGTCCTCTTTTTGCCAGTACATCACGATGCGCTCGCGCTGCGGATCGGCGGTATAGCTTTGCAGCGTCAGCGACGGGTCGGTCAGCGAGCACTTCCCGCTGGCGAAAGCGGGCAGGGATAACAGCAGCAGCGGAAGAAGAGAGAAAAAGCGCACGACAGGTTCCAGACAGACGACGAAAGCGTGCAGTATAGCGTTTTATCGCCGCTACGCCGTCCAGATTTCGCAGTGCTTTTGTACCAGCCCGATTAATGAACCGCCGTTGGCGACAAACTCGCGCATCTGCTGCGGCTCGCTGCGATCCTGCTTCGCCTGGCGCACAATCGCTTCCAGCGCGCTGCCGGCATTCAGCTTGTGGGCGCTGGGGACCAGCCTATCCGCCAGCTGTAAAATTTCTTCGCGCAATGTTCGTTGTTCGCCGCCGTTAACATCGGTATTGATCCCATCGAGCCCGTAGCGGCAGGCCTGATAGCGGTTGAAGGGGTAGAGCAGATAATCCTCGGGTTGATGCTTAAACGGCCGCTCCGTCAGCAGCCAGCAGGCGATGATCTGAATAAACCCGGCGATATTCACCGCCTGAGCAATCGTCAGCGGCGTATCCATCACCCGGACCTCGACGGTACCAAAGCGCGGGCTGGGGCGAATATCCCAGTGCAGATCCTTCATGCTGTCGATCATGCTGGTATAGCTAAGACGGCGAAACAGACCGGTAAAAGCCTGCCAGTTATTCACCCACGGCATCGGGCCGTTATCAGGATAGGCGGCAAACAGGTTAAGCCGCGAGCAGGCAAAGCCGCTATCGGTCCCGTCGAGCCAGGGCGATGCCGCATTCAGCGCGATAAAATGCGGTACAAAGCGCGACAGGCCGTGCAGAAGATAGATGGCATCATCGCCATTTTGACACCCCACGTGCACGTGCTGGCCGAAGATCGTCGCCTGCTTCGCCAGGTAACCAAAGTGCTCGACGGTTTTCAGGTAGCGCGGGTTATCGCTGATCTGCTGGCGCTGCCAGCTTTGGAACGGATGCGTTCCGCCGCCGCAGATCTGCACATGATGGCGGGCGGCGGCGCGCAGCACCGCCTGTTGAATCGCGCTCAGCTGCGCCGTAGCCTGGTGGATATCGCGGCAGACGCCGGTGGCGATCTCCAGCATGCTTTCGGTAATGTCATGCTTGGCCTCGCCCGCTTTCAGCGTGCCCTGGACTTCGTCAATCAGCGCGGAAGAGTCCTGGCTTAAATCAAAGCCCGGCGGGTTGACGACCTGGAGCTCAAGCTCGATGCCGAGGGTAAACGGCTCGGATCGGTGAAAATCAGGTAACGGCATGGCGACTCCCTCTTTCTCATTATCAGAAAGTATAGAAGACAACGCCTCAAACTGATGATTTACCGAAGATTATGAATTTATTTTATAAAAAGTGACGCCGCGTGATTATTCCTTGCCGTAAAAATTAAGGCTGGTGCAATCCTGCAACAGAATTCCCGCCGGTGGTGCAAAAAGATAAGGTGATTTTATTTTTTCAAGTAAAACCATATGGATATTATAAGTCATTCTTATTTTATAAGCCATTTCACACTTATTTTCCGCGCGTTCAGAACTGGTATGTATCTTGCCTGTTAAATAGCGACTTTTATTTAACAGGGACAATGTGATGCTGAAGAAAAAATTATTCTCGCGTAAACGCCATCTCGCCGTTGCTGTTAGCGGGGCATTGGCGCTGTTTGCCTCTGTGCCGACTCAGGCTTCAACCCTGCGGATCGCCATGACCGCCGCCGATATCCCGTTGACCCTCGGACAGCCCGATCAGGGCTTTGAGGGCAACCGCTTCACCGGCATTCCGCTCTACGACGCCCTCGTTGAATGGGATCTCTCACAGGGAGAAAAGCCCAGCGGCCTGGTGCCGGGGCTGGCGACAGAGTGGCACGTTGACCCGCAAAATCAAAGCCGCTGGATTTTCACCCTGCGCCCGGGCGTTAAGTTTCACGATGGTTCAACGGTCAACGCCGATGCCATCGTCTGGAACGTGGATAAGGTGCTGAATAAAGCCGCGCCGCAGTACGCCCCGGGCCAGATAGGCAACACCCTCTCACGCATGCCGACCCTGACCGGCGCGGAAAAGATTGACGACCACACCGTGGCGCTGATCACCTCCGAACCGGACGCGCTGCTGCCGTATAACCTTACCAACCTGTTTATCGTTTCGCCGACGGCGTGGCAGAAGCTGTATGACGCGGTGCCGGCAAACGCCGGCGATGCCGCCGCGCGCAGTAAGCAGGCGTGGACCGAGTTCGCCGCCCACGCGGTGGGCAGCGGTCCGTTCAAAATGGAAAAACTGGTTCCCCGCCAGCAGCTGATCCTCGATAAAAACCCCGATTACTGGAACAAAGATCGCATTCCGCGAGTGGACAAAGTGGTGCTGATCCCGCTGCCGGAAGCTAACGCCCGCACGGCGGCGCTGCTCTCGAAGCAGGTGGACTGGATCGAAGCCCCTGCCCCGGACGCGGTCGATCAGATAAAAGCCCAGGGCTTTAAAATCTACGCCAACACCCAGCCGCACCTGTGGCCGTGGCAGTTCTCCTTCGAAGAGGGCTCGCCGTGGAAAGATATTCGCGTGCGCAAAGCCGCCAACCTGTGCCTGAACCGCGCGGAGCTCAAAAGCTATCTCGGCGGCTATATGACCGAAGCGACCGGCGTCTACGAGGCCGGCAGCCCGTGGCACGGTAAACCCACCTTCCAGATAAAATATGACCCGGATACCGCCCGTAAGCTGATGACCGAAGCCGGGTATAGCGCCGGGAAACCGCTGCACGTCACGGTCGCCACCTCGGCCTCCGGCTCCGGGCAGATGCAGCCGCTGCCGATGAATGAGTACATCCAGCAGAGCCTGAAAAGCTGCTTCTTTAACGTCGATATTAAGGTCAACGAATGGAACACCCTGTTTACCAACTGGCGCCTCGGGGCGAAAGATCCCTCCGCGAAAGGGATCGACGCGATCAACGTCAGCGCCGCGGTTAACGATCCCTATTTCGGCATGATCCGCTTCTCCACCGCGAAGGCCTTCCCGCCGGTGGCGACCAACTGGGGCTACTTCTCGACCCCGGAAACCGAAAAGCTGGCGGCGGCAGTGAAACACGCGTTTACCCCGGCTGAAATGGATAAAGCCGCGGGTGAACTGCACGCCGCGCTGGTCGATCAGGTGCCGTTCCTGTTCGTCGCCCACGATGTCGGACCAAGGGCGATATCGCCAGCCGTCACCGGTGTGGTACAGCCGCAAAGCTGGTTTATCGACCTCAGCCTGGTGAGCAAAAAAGAGTAATCGACACGGGAGCAAGAGATGATCAATACGCTGCTATATCGCATCCTGCTGGCCGTCCCCACCATGCTCGGGGTGGCGGTGATCTGTTTTATGCTGGTGCAGATAGCGCCGGGCGATCCGCTGGTATCGGTGATGCCGCCGGACGCTTCGGAATCGCTGCGTCAGACCTTAATGCAGGCCTACGGCTTTGATAAACCGCTGCCGCTGCAGTTTGTGCACTGGCTATGGCGGGCACTGCACGGCGATCTGGGCATGTCGGTCGCCACCGGGCGCCCGGTCATCGATGAAGTGATGACGGCGGTCACCTACTCTCTGCGTCTGGCGCTGCTGGCGACGGCGATCGGGTTTGCGCTGGGCAGCCTGTTCGGTTTTGTCGCCGGCTACTTTCGTAACAGCATTATTGACCGTCTGGCCTCGGTGCTATCGGTGTTCGGCGTCAGCGTGCCGCACTACTGGCTGGGGATGCTGCTGGTCATCGTTTTTAGCGTCAAATTCGCGCTGCTGCCGGCGACCGGCGGCGGGCCAATCGGCGAGGTGGGTTGGCAGTGGAACTGGGAACACCTGCAGTTTATGCTGCTGCCGGCCTTCACGCTGTCGGTGATCCCGACAGGCATTATCGCCCGCACCGTTCGCTCGCAGGTGGCGGACATTCTCAGCCAGGAGTTTATCATCGGCCTGCGCGCCCGGGGGCTCAACGAGTCGCGGATCTTTCTGCACGTGGTGAAAAACGCCGCCCCGACCGCGCTGGCGGTGATGGGGCTGCAGGTCGGCTATCTGATGGGCGGCTCGATTCTGGTGGAAACCGTCTTCTCCTGGCCCGGCACCGGTCTGCTGCTGAACACCGCTATCTTCCAGCGCGATCTGCCGCTATTGCAGGGCACCATCTGGGTACTGGCGCTGTTCTTTGTCCTGCTCAATCTGCTGGTGGATATTCTGCAAACCAGTCTCGATCCGCGAATTAAGAGGAGCTGACGATGGTGGATACCGTGACGACCAAAGGCATTACCGTCTCTGCCGCGACGGTTGCCCGACAAGGCTACTGGCGCGGCGTGTTTCGCCGCCTGCTGCGCGACCCGGGCGGCGTATTCGTCGGCGCGATCATTCTCGTCCTGCTGGCGCTGGCGCTGTTCGGTCCCTGGCTAATCGTGAAAGATCCGTACCAAACGTCGATGTTTTTACGCCTCAAACCGATTGGCGCCGACGGCTTTCCGCTGGGCTCCGATGAGCTCGGGCGCGATATGCTATCAAGGCTGATTCTCGGCACCCGGCTGTCGCTGTTTATGGGGATTGTCCCGGTGGTGTTCGCCTTTTTCATCGGCGGGGCGATCGGCATTATCGCCGGCTATGCGGGCGGTAAAACCAACACCCTGATTATGCGCACCGTGGACGTGTTTTACGCCTTTCCCTCGGTGCTGCTGGCGATCGCGCTCTCTGGCGCGCTGGGGGCGGGCATCGGTAACGCGCTGCTCTCGCTGACCCTGGTGTTCGTGCCGCAGGTGGCGCGTATCGCCGAAAGCGTCACCGCGCAGGTGCGGCATATGGACTATATCGACGCCGCCCGGGCCACCGGGGCCAGCGCGTTCACCATTATTCGCGTCCAGGTGCTGGGCAACGTGCTGGGGCCGATTTTCGTCTTCTCCACCGGCCTGATTTCGGTGTGCATGATCCTTGCCTCCGGGCTCTCTTTTCTCGGTCTCGGGGTTCGCCCGCCGGAGCCGGAATGGGGGCTGATGCTGAACACCCTGCGCACGGCGATTTATACCCAGCCGTGGGTAGCGGCGCTGCCCGGCCTGATGATTTTTATCACCTCCATTTCGTTCAATATCCTCGCGGACCGCCTGCGTGCGGCAATGGCGATTAAGGAGTAAGCGATGCAACCCTTTATCAATATCGACCTCGGCGGACCGGCGCAGCCGCTGCTGAAGGTCAACAATCTGCTGAAACATTTTCCCGCCGGCGGCGGCAAAGCGCGCGAAGTGGTGCAGGCGGTGGACGATGTCAGTTTTTCGGTGATAAAAGGCGAAACCCTCGGCGTGGTGGGGGAGTCGGGCTGCGGTAAATCCACCACCGCGCGGCTGCTGATGCAGCTGCTTAAGCAGGACAGCGGGGAGCTGATCTTCGATGGTCTGGAGGTGGGTTCATCGCGCCTGCCGATGAAAGCGTATCGCCGCCAGGTGCAGATGGTTTTCCAGGATAGCTACGCCTCGCTCAACCCGCGCATGACCATGGAAGAGAGCATTGCGTTCGGCCAGCGGGTACACGGCGTCAGCGCCAAAGAGGCCAGCGAGTACGCCCGCTATCTGCTGGCGCACGTCGGCCTTGAGCCGGAACGTTTTGCCCATCGTTATCCGCACGCGCTTTCCGGCGGCCAGCGCCAGCGGGTGAATATCGCCCGTGCGCTGGCCATGAAGCCCCGGCTGGTGATTCTTGATGAGGCGGTTTCGGCGCTGGATAAGTCGGTGGAAGCTCAGGTGCTGCAGCTGCTGCAGGAGCTGAAGCGGACGCTGGCGCTGACCTATGTGTTTATCAGCCACGATCTGCACGTGGTGCGCTGGCTGTCGGACCGCATTCTGGTGATGTATCTTGGCGAGGTGGTGGAGATTGGCCCGGCGGAGCAGCTGTTTACCGCCTCGGCCCACCCCTATACCCGGGCGCTGTTAAGCTCGATGCCGTCGATGGACCCGCACAATCGCACCTTAACCTCGCCGCTGAGCGGCGATCCGCCCAGCCCGATTTCTCCGCCCTCCGGCTGCCGTTTTCATACCCGCTGCCCGCATGCCAGAGCGGTGTGCGCCGAGGTGAAACCGACGCTCGAAAGCGTCGGCGAGGGGCACCAGAGCGCCTGCCTGATGGCGCAGCCCGCGTCGCCCTGGCATCAAAATATCGCCATTCAGGAGGTCAGCCATGTCGCATGAAGCCTACGTCCATATCCGCGACCTGCGGGTTGAGTTTCGCCGCGACGGTCAGACGGTCAACGCGGTCAACGGCGTCTCCTTTGATGTGCAAAAAGGCGAGGTGATGGCGCTGATCGGCGAGTCTGGCTCCGGGAAAAGCGTCACCCTGCGCGCCCTGATGCGGTTGCACCCGCCGAAAAGCAGCGTGCTTTCCGGTACCCTGAGGGTCGGGGAAGAGGATGTGTTGAACATGAGCGCCGGGCAGCTGCGGCGCTACCGCGGCGCGCGCTGCGCGATGATTTTCCAGGAGCCGCTGCTGGCCTTCGACCCGGTCTATACCGTGGGCCAGCAGATTGTCGAAGGGCTGCGTCGCCATGAAGGCCTGTCGCGACAGGCGGCGCGGGAAAGGGCGCTCGAGGCGCTGCGCCAGGTACGCATTCCGAGCCCCGAGCGGCGGCTGGATGCATACCCGCACGAGATGTCCGGCGGGATGCGCCAGCGGGCGATGATTGCCCTCGCGCTCTCCTGTAACCCGCAGCTGCTGCTGGCGGATGAGCCGACCACAGCCCTCGATGCCACGGTGCAAATCCAGATCCTGATTCTGCTGCGCGAGCAGCAAAAGCAGCGCGATCTGTCGATTATATTTGTGACCCACGATATCGGCGCGGCGGTGGAGATCGCCGACCGGGTGGCGGTGATGTACGCCGGGCGCATCGTCGAAGAGGCATCGATCGAGGAGATTCTGTATCGTCCGCGCCATCCCTATACCCAGGTGCTGCTGGGCAGCCGGCCGAAAGAGGGGCTGAAAAAGGGCGACGTGCTGCACTGTATCCCCGGCTCACCGCCGGATCTCTCGCGCCTGCCGCCGGGCTGCGCGTTTGCCGAACGCTGTCCGCACGCGCGCCCCGCCTGCGCGCAAAGCCAGCCGACGACCGAACCGGCCGGGCCGCGTCACGTGGTAAGCTGCCATCGCTGGCGTGAGCTGAGCCCGTCCGTTGAAAACCAGGCGCTTTACGCCTGAGGCCAGGAGGAAACCATCATGCAGGACGACATTCGCGCCTTTATGCCCTATCCGCCGCATCCGGTGGCGCATGCGCTCAGCGGGCCGCTGAGCGGCTTAACCTTTGCGGTCAAAGATCTGTTCGACGTGGCGGGCTACCCAACCGGCGGGGGTAATCCGCACCTGCTGGCGCTGTCCGGGATTAAAAACCGCACCGCGCCGGTGGTGCAAAAGCTGTTAGATAACGGCGCGCGCTTTATCGGCAAAACCCATACCAGCGAGCTGGCGTATTCGATGAGCGGGCACAACGTCCATTACGGCACCCCGCGCAACGGCGCCGCGCCGAATCATATTCCTGGCGGCTCTTCGTCCGGTTCGGCGTCGGCGGTATCGAACGAAGTGTGCGACTTTGCCCTCGGCAGCGATACCGGCGGCTCGGTACGCACCCCGGCGAGCTACTGCGGACTGTTCGGCCTGCGTCCGACCCACGGCCGTCTTTCCCTCGACGGCTGCCAGCCGCTGTGCGCCACCATGGATACCTGTGGCTTCTTTGCCCGCTCGCCGGAGGTCTTTTCCACCGTCGCCGCCTGTCTGTTCGACGATGAGCGAGCGGATATCACCGGCGTGCGGCTGGCCAGCCATGAAGGGCTGTTTTCCCGCCTGCCGCTGCGCAGCCAGCAGGCGCTGCTGCCGGTCCGCCAACGGCTGGCGCGCTTTTTCGGCCCGTTAGCGCAGCTCGACGCGCCTCTGCCCGACGCGGACGATATTTATCTCGCCTTCCGCCAGATTCAGGGCTACGAAGCGTGGCAGGCGCAGGGCGAAACCATTGAGCGCTATGATCTGCAGCTAGGCCCGGACGTCCGCGAGCGTTTTTTTTGGGGCAAAGCGGTCACCCGCGCGCAGTTTGACGCCGCCTGCCAGCTGCGCGAGCGTTTTACCGCCTGGTGGGACGCGCTGCTGGGCGATGCGGTCCTGGTGATGCCGACCGTTCCCGATGGTGCGCCGCTGTTGACGGCGCAGGCCGAAGAGATAGAGGCGGTCCGACGCCTGTCTCACGACCTGCTGTTAATTTCCGTGATGACCCAACGTCCGCAGGTGACGCTGCCGGTCGCCCAGACGGGCGGTCTGCCGCTGGGAATCTCATTTTTAGGGCCGCGCGGCAGCGATCGTCTGCTGGTTGAGCTGGCCGCCGCGTTTATGCAAGGAGACCGAAATGAGCAGTGATGTCCTTTTTACCCCGATGACCGAAACCACCGACTGTAGGATTAACGGCGAACGCCTGTGGGCGTCGCTGATGGCGCTGGCGGAAATTGGCGCCACGCCGAAGGGCGGCTGCTGTCGTCTGACGCTCACCGATCTCGATCGCCAGGGACGGGATTTGGTGATTAGCTGGGCACAGGCGGCGGGGATGCGCGTCACCGTCGACAAAATCGGCAACGTCTTTATGCGCCGGGAAGGGCGTAATCCGGCGCTGCCGCCGATTGTCTCCGGTAGCCATATTGATACCCAGCCGACCGGCGGCAAATTTGATGGTAACTACGGCGTGCTGGCGGCGCTGGAGGTGGTACGCACCCTGAACGATCGGGATATCGAAACCGAAGCGCCGATTGAAGTGGTGTTCTGGACCAACGAAGAGGGATCGCGCTTTGTGCCGGTGATGATGGGCTCCGGGGTATTTGCTGGGGTTTTCCCGCTGGAAACCATCTATGCCGCGCAGGATGCGGACGGTAAAACCGTCGGCGAGGAGCTGGCGCGCATCGGCTATATCGGTAGCCAGACGCCGGGCGATCATCCGATTGGCGCCTACTTCGAAGCGCATATTGAACAGGGACCGATTCTGGAGGACGAAGAGAAAATTATCGGTATCGTGCAGGGCGTGCTGGGGATCCGCTGGTATGACTGCGTGGTGACCGGCCAGGAGTCCCACGCCGGACCGACGCCGATGCGTCTGCGCCAGGATGCGCTGCAGGTGGCGACGCGTATTATGCAGGAGGTTGTGGCGATCGCCGGGCGCAGCGAGGAAGGGCGCGGTACGGTAGGGAGGGTGCAGGTCTATCCAAACAGCCGTAACGTGGTGCCTGGGGAGGTCACTTTTTCGATTGATATGCGCAATCTCAGCGATGCGCTGGTGGATGAGATGGACCGCCAGCTGCGGGCGTTTATCGCCGGGGTGGAGCGGGAGAGCGGCCTGAAGGTGGCGCTGAAAGAGGTGAGCCACTATCCGGCGGCGCCGTTCCACCCGGATTGCCAGGCGGCGATCGCCGACGCCGCGCAGCGGCTGGGCTATCCGGTGCGGGAGATTGTCTCCGGCGCCGGGCACGACGCGGTGTATATGAGCTACCTGGCGCCAACCGGGATGATTTTTATCCCCTGCAGGGACGGGATCAGCCACAACGAAATTGAGTATGCGTCGCCGGAGCACGTTGAGGCCGGCGCGAACGTGCTGCTGCAGGTGATGCTGCAGTACGCGCGGGTAGTGTAACCGGTTGTCCCCCCCGGTCGCGCTGCGCTTACCGGGGCTACGGGTTTCCAGCCGCCTGCGGAGAGTAGGGGCGGTAGCCCGGGTAAGGCGTTTACGCCGCGACCCGGGATTTTCGGGCCCGGAGCCTGAGGGAGGCTGATTGGGTAGCCCGGACAGGCGCGTAAGCGCCGCCTCCGGGCTACAAGGGCAATATTAGCGCCCCCCTTCGGGAACGACTTTAGCGGCCAAATTTGCGCGAACCGATAACGCACAGAATCACGCCCAGCGTCACGGCCAGCATCAGTGGGCTGACGGTTTCGTGCAGCAGCGCGGCTGACAGGCCAAGCCCGAAGAACGGCTGTAATAGCTGGAGCTGGCCGACGGCGGCGATACCGCCAGCGGCGAGCCCTTTGTACCAGAAAATAAAGCCGATAAGCATGCTAAAGAGCGACACATAGCCGAGCGCTATCCAGGTGGAAGGCGATATAGCGCCCCATGACGCTGGCCGGGTCATCCACGAGGCCACCAGCATAAAAGGCAGCGCCATAATCAGCGCCCAGCTAATCACCTGCCAGCCGCCGAGCTCCCGGGTCAGCTTCGCGCCCTCCGCATAGCCGAGGCCGCAGACGATCGTCGCCGCCAGCATCAGCAGATCGCCGCTGAGCGACGCCGCCGCGTTTTGCGTCAGGGCGAATCCCACCACCAGCAGGCTGCCAATAACCGAAAAGATCCAGAAAGCGCGGCGCGGACGTTCTTCGCCGCGCAGTACGCCAAAAATGGCCGTCATCAGCGGCAATAGCCCGATAAAAACGATCGAATGCGCTGACGTGACGTGCCGCAGGGCCAGCGCCGTGAGCAGCGGAAAGCCGATCACCACCCCTGACGAGACGATGGCCAGCGGCACAAGCTGCGACGCGCGCGGCCGTTTCTGGCGAAAGCCTGCCAGCAGCGCGATGGCGAGGAGCCCGGCGATAGAGGCGCGCAGAAAGGTCAGCAGGAACGGGTCCATATCGAGCACCGCCAGACGCGTCGCGGGCAGCGAACCGCTAAAAATGATGACGCCCAGTAAACCATTCAACCACCCGGACCACGGCCCGGGCGCCGTTTTGAGAACCGCAGAATTTACCATGCTAACCTCGCTATATTGACCGTGCCGTGCCCGCTTGAGCAATGTTTCAGGCGATGGTAGTGTGCGTAATCTAATACAATCAAATTATTGTCATAGATACATTTCAAGATGAAAGCCCGATACAAAACCATTGTCGACAGCTACGCGCAGGCGATTCATCGCGGACAGCTGGTGGCCGGTACCCGCCTGCCGACGCATCGTACGCTTGCCGCCGCGGAGCGGATCTCGCTGGCCACGGCCACGCGCGTTTATCGTGAACTGGAGGCAATGGGGCTGGTCAGCGGTGAAACCGGGCGCGGCACCTTTGTACGGGATATCACGCTCCCGCCGGGCCACGGCGTCGATCAGCAGGCGCTGGCGGGTGATGTTGTCGACCTCAACTTCAACTATCCTTCGCTGCCGGCGCAGGGGGATGCGCTGCGCGAGGCGCTCAGGCGACTGGCGGTGGCGGGGGATATTGACGCTCATCTGCGCTACCAGCCTCATGCCGGGCGGCTCTCCGAGCGCGAAATTATCGCCCGCTATTTAACCGGCAATCGTTTTGCGCCTGACGCGGAAAATGTGCTGATCGTCAACGGCGCCCAGCACGGGCTGGCGGTGACCGTGATGGGGCTCCTGCGCCCGGGCGATGTGGTGGCGGTGGATGCGCTAACCTACTCGGGCTTTAAAGTCCTGGCCGCGCTTTACCATCTGGAACTGGCGGCGATCCCCTGCCGCGCGGACGGGCCGGATCTGCAGGCGCTTCACGTGCTGTGCCAGCAGCGGCGCGTACGGGCGGTGTATACCATGCCGACGCTACACAATCCGCTGGGCTGGGTGCTCAGCGCCCGCCAG
>NZ_ALNJ01000121.1:0-17765 GCF_000293135.1 Klebsiella sp. OBRC7
AGTTGATGCTGCTCGAGCAGGTGGCGGAAATTCATGATGGTGGTGCGATCCGGCAGGGCGCTATCCAGGGATAATCGGGCAAACAGGCGCATGGAGGCGATTTCGTACAGGGCATCTTCCATGGCACCGTCGCTCAGGTTGTACCAATGCTGCATGCAGTGAATACGCAGCATGGTCTCCAGCGGATAGGGCCGTCGGCCATTGCCCGCCTTGGGATAAAACGGCTCGATGACAGCGGTCATATTCTGCCATGGCAGAATCTGCTCCATGCGGGAGAGGAAAATCTCTTTTCGGGTCTGACGGCGCTTAGTGCTGAATTCACTATCGGCGAAGGTGAGTTGATGGCTCATGATGTCCCTCTGGGATGCGCTCCGGATGAATATGATGATCTCATATCAGGAACTTGTTCGCACCTTCCCTAACCGCAAGGTTATCGATTAATAATGTGATATCAGACAATACTCAATACCACCCGTACTCAATAAGGCTTACCTTAAATATAGTGTTCTAATAATGAATGGTTAACCATAATAGCCAGAAGTGCGCCCCGCAGTAATATACATAAATAAGAATATACTGACAATTAATTACAGGCTACCCACAGCGATAGCCTGCGGTACTATTTTTAGCATTTACCACAAAGAACCCAGCTCTCCTTCAAATAATAAGCAGCAGGATTACCAGGTTTTACCAATATTAAACTGGAACTGCTCGGCTTTATCACCATCGTATTTTTTAAAGGGTTCGGCCCAGGAGAACACCAGCGGGCCCAGTGGCGACATCCACTGCACCGCAATCCCGGCAGACATCCGGATATGCGACGGATCGCCATAGTCCGGGATCCCAGCCGCCAGCGTCTGGCCGGTATTTTGCCAGGAGGTGCTCCATACCGTACCGGCGTCGAGGAATAAAGACGTTCGCAGGCTGTCGGCATATTTGTCATTCACAAATGGCGTCGGGACAATAAACTCGCTGTTCAGCACCGCCATCGCGTTACCGCCAACCGCATCGGATGATGAGTCCAGCGGACAGGTGCTGTAGCTGCTTTCAGAACCATTACAACGATAATAAGCCGCTTTTGGGCCAATCGTATTCGACGAAAAACCGCGAACCGACGACGATCCGCCGGCATAAAAGTTATCGTAAAACGGCACCGATTTGCCGTTCAGCCCATCGGCATAGCCCGCGCGCAGGTGCTCCATCCATACCCAGCTTTTGCTCTCGGCCAGCGGCATATATTGGGTGGTATCGAAAGTCACTTTGTAATAGCTGTTATCCGAACCGGGTACGGTAACCTTGGCGGTCAGGCTGCTTTTATTCCCAGCCCGCGGGAAGAAACCGCGATCGAGGTTGTTATAGCTCCAGCCAACGCTGGCAAAATAGTCATTGGCGCTATAGGTCGCACCGCTGTCGCCGTCTTTGGTGACGACGTCAGGATAGATGCCCCGTGAGTTAAGATAGCTCCAGGTGGTGAGCTCCGGCTCCATATTGGTCAGGCGGTTATGGACATAGTCCAGGCCAAGGTTGAGGGCGTTATTCTCGCTAATCGGGAATCCCAGCGTACTGCCAACGCCATAGCTTTGCTGATTGTAGCTCCCGGAATCGGCATCCGAGGCGTCGTAGCTGTTGTAGAAAATTTTGCCGCCGAGGCTGACGCCATCCACGGTGAAGTAAGGGTTCGTCGCTCCCAGCTCAATATAGGACTGGTAGCTGTTGCGCGTGCCGTTGAAGCTGACGCTATTGCCGGTTCCCAGCCAGTTATCCTGAGTGACGCCGAGCTGGTAGCTCACGCCGCTGTCGGTACCAAAGCCCAGACCAACGTTAAAGGAGCCGGTATTGCGCTCCTTCACCTTATAAACCACATCCACCTGATCCTGGCTACCGCTTACCGGAACGATCTGCTTGTCGACGGTTTCAAAAAATCCGGTACGGTCCAGCCGCGTTTTTCCCTGCTCGACCTTCTCATCATTCAGCCACGCGCCTTCCATCTGGCGCATTTCGCGACGCAGCACCGCATCGCGGGAAGTATCGTTACCCTCAAAGCGAATCTGACGAACCGAATAACGGCGTCCGGCATTGACGTTAATATGCAAAACGACGCTTTTTTTCGTCTCATCAATATCCGGCGCGGTATTAACCTGCGGCCAGGCATAGCCGTATTTTCCCAGCAGCGTCTTAATGCTGTTCTCAGCCGCCGTGATTTCCGCGCCGCTGTACCATTTCCCCGCTAAAGGCTTCACCAGCGCTTCAATTTCCTGGTTATGCTGCGCCATGTCGCCGGTCACGACCGTACTGGCCACGTTATAACGATCGCCCTCGGTAAGATTGATCGTGATATACAGCGATTTTTTATCCGGGGTAATACTGACCTGACTGGAGTTAATGGTAAAACGCGCGTAGCCGCGATCGAGATAATAGCTACGGATGGTCTCAAGATCCGCCGCCATCTTTTGCTTTTGGTATTTCTTATCGCCAATCACGTTCCACCACGGAACGCTGTCGCGAAGCTGCAGCTGGTCCAGCAATGTTTCTGCGCTAAAGGCTTGGTTGCCAATAATATTAATTTGCGTAATTTTTGCCGATACCCCCTCCTGAAAGACAAAGGTTAAATCAACGCGATTACGCGGTAGCGGCGTGACGACAGCATGGACCTGAGCGCTATATTTCCCGACGCTGTAATAGAAATCCTGGAGCCCCTTTTCTATTTCTGTGAGCGCATTGCGATCCAGCGCGCTGCCTTCTTCAATACCGCTGGCGGCCAGATTCTCCTTGAGAGCATCATCCTTAACGGATTTATTCCCGGAAAAGCTGATTTTAGCGATGGTTGGCCGCTCTGTGACCTGCACCACCAGCGTGCTGCCATCGCGCAGGATCTGCACGTTCTCAAAGTTGCCGCTGGCGTACAGGGCGCGGACCGAATCACTGATATCCTCGTTAGAAACCTCTTCTCCCGTATGAACAGGCATGCTCAGTAGCGCAGCGCCAACGGTAACGCGCTGTAGCCCTTCGAAACGAATGTCATCTACCGTATAGGCGGTTGATGCGTAAAGCGTTAAAGGGGAAATCAATAGACCGGCGATGAGACTCGTTTTTTTTAGCATGGAGGTGTCGTCTAAAAGATATTTGGCAATAGCAGATACCTGCTGGGAATAATGCAATTCATTGCGCCAGACAGATTCTGACGCCGTTTTAAATAACCTGAACGAGGCGCAGAATTGCACGCAATTATGACGAGAAAATGGAGAAAAAATGGATATATAAGAATGGTGAAAAAATTATTTTTTAATGGAACTTTCCTTCTTCCACCCAGTCAGATAAGCATTTCCTGACAACATTAAAATTCAACACCTTTTGTTTTTTAATTAAAAAAACAAAAAGCCCCCTTTCTCATTGGTTGAAAGGGGGAAAAGATCTTGTTAGGAATGATGCTCTCTGGGATAAACCAGGAACAGCCACAAACTAACCTATAACCCCGTAGATAAAATGAAGAGATAGTGAATAAATTATGCAGCCAGATTGCCATTATAATGAAATGAGTAGATATCATGCCGCGAAATGAAATTCAGCGCTCAGTGCTTAGCGAGCTGGTGCAATGGATAAAAAACAATCTTGAAAAGAAGCTCACCATGCGGGCGCTGAGCCTCTTTTCCGGCTATTCTGAATGGCATCTTTTTCGCCTGTTTCGTCACTATTTTAATATGTCGCCAATGGCCTATATTCGCCAACAGCGGATGCAATTAGCCCTTGATTTATTAAAGGTTAAACCGGCTTTTCGCATCGGTGATATTTGTATTATGGCGGGCTATGAAGATATCAGTGCCTTTAACCGTACCTTTAAAAGATACTATGCGATTACGCCTGGCCAGTTTCGCAAAATTCTGTGTATCTCCGGATAGGGGATCCCCCTCCTCCGCATTGCTGCGGTTGGGAATGGAAGGGGGAAGAGGAACACAACGCTAGAATGGAAATGGCAGGATGCCACCGTTAATCGTTTCCGGGATCAAGCAGACCCGATCAACAGGAAACAGTGTAAGCTGCTAAGTTGAGTTAATTGTGTAGAAGCCGTGGAGATTTTGTCATCATTTATATCTCCGGCCTTTCTCCCCGACATAAAAAATAAAAAGCCGGAATAGTTCACTATCCCGGCGGGTGTTTGAGTAGATAATCAGAAGTGCGTATTCACGCTGAAATAAAACGTCCGACCCGATTCATTATAGGTCTCCGCGCCCGCGCCATACAGATAGGCGCCGGTCGTTGAATTCCCCGTGGTCTGCGCGTTACCGGCGCGGTAGTGGCGAATATCGAACAGGTTATCCACGCCGCTGGTCAGGCTCAGGTTTTTATTCACATTCCAGGTCGCGCTGAGCCCGACGATGCTGTAAGGACTCACTTCATTCAGCTCGCTGCCGGATACCGCCTCGCCCTTATAGTTGAAGCGCTTAGGTTTTTGCCGGCCATACCAGGTGAAAGTACTCTGCAGCGAAAGATCGTCGCGTACCTGCCAGCTGACGGTCGAATTAAGGGTGAACTGCGGGATCACCGACAGGCGATCGCCGGTGGTCTTGTTCTTACTCTGCAGCATCCACGTCAGGTTATTGCTCCAGTTGACCGTTTCGCTTACCGGCAGGTTTAATGAGCCTTCCAGCCCTTCAACCAGCGCCTTCGGTACGTTTTCCCATTGATAAATATTGGTCGTGCCGTTGCTGGCCGTTCCCACCGCCGAGTAGCCCGATTCAATCTTGTTATGATAGTCGTTACGGAACCAGGTCAGCCCCGCCTGATAGCCGTTGTGCTTATACTCAAGGCCAATCTCTTTATTAACGCTGGTTTCCGCCTTCAGATCGCTGTTCCCCATCAGGTAACAGGCTGAGCTGCTGGCATAGCAGCCCTGGCCGTTGCTGTAGAGAATATAGTTCGGGTTGAGCTGATAAAGGTTTGGCGCTTTATAGGCGCGGGCGATGCCCAGCTTCAGCGTCCAGTCATCCGACAGCCCCTGCGAGAGGTTCAGCGATGGGCTCCAGTTATTGCCGACGATGCTGTGATGGTCGAAGCGCAGAGCCGGCGTCAGCATAGTGCTCTCGGTCAGCGCGATATTATCTTCGGTAAACAGCGAGAAAATCTCGGCGCTGGAATAGGGGCTACGCCCGGTTGCCGACATACCGTCAATGGAGCCATAAGAGAGCGACTGGGTGGTCGATACGCCATCTTTCATCCGCTGCTGGTTCCACTCGGTACCCAGCGTCAGATTCTGCTCGAATCCCAGGGTAAACGGAATATTCACCTCGCTGTGCAGCAGCACATCCGACAGGTCGATATCGGAGAATTCGCTGCTGGAGAAGATCCCCTCCGTTCCCCCCGCCAGACCCTCGTTCATACGCGAGTTACGGGTGTGCTCATACTGCGCGTAAGTATTGCTGGTCACGCCGTTATCTCAGCCGCCGGTCCACGTGACGCCATAAGTCTGACGATAGAGGCGGTTAGTCTCTTTACCGTACATACTTTTCACCAGCGTGCTGGTATTGGTATTCTGGGTATCACCTGCATACAGGTTGCCCTGGCGGCTGTAGCCGGTTTCAAACTCCAGCGCCTGCATCGGCGCAAATTCCCAGCGCAGCTTACCGTGGATATCTTTATTCACTACGCCTTCGCGTCCAGCCGGATACGATCCCGCATAGCTACCGGTTCGCGCCGCTTCGTGACCGGAATTAATATCCTGGGCATCAGCCTGCGTTTTGCTCAGATTTCCCCATAAATTAAAGCTGACCTCATCCGATAGCAGGCCATTGAGGCTGAAGTTTGTCCGCTTCGTCGCGCCCTCTTTACGGTGCTGGGGGGCGTTCATATAGGTATTCCAGGATCCATGCCATTCGCTGGTGGCCGGTTTGGTGACGATATTTACCACCCCGCCCATCGCGCCATTACCGTAGCGGGCCGCCGCAGGGCCGCGAATCACGTCGATATGGTCGATCATTTCCGCCGGTACCCAGCTGGTATCACCGCGCGTATCGCGGTCGCCGCGCCAGCCATAGCGCACGGAATTACGGCTGGTCACCGGTTTACCATCCACCAGAATCAGCGTGTTCTCCGGCCCCATGCCGCGAATATCGACCTGGCGGTTATTACCGCGCTGGCCGCTGGTGGAGTTGCCGGTGAGGTTGACGCCGGGCTGGGTACGAATCAGCTCGGAGACATCGCGCGCGGGCGGATGTTTACGGATCTCCTCAGCGGTGATGGTCGATACGCCGGGCGCTTGCAGCGTCTGCGCCGCCGCGGTGACCACCATGGTTTCGTCATCATTTGCCGTAGCCGTTTCTGATTTCTTCGTATCGTCTGGCGTGTTGCTGTCAGCGGCCTGCGCCGGCAGCATCCCTCCCCAGATGGCCATCGGGATCAGCACGGCCAGCGAGTAGTGTGAATCGTATTTCATGGAATATGCCCTGTTTTTCTTTTTAGCCGTCGGGGCACGCCTTCTTCATCCGCCAGATAAACACCGGTCATGTCTTCCATGCCTGGCGTAATATCTCTTTTTTTGGCGTAGTCAGGCCCTCCCGTTTAAATAGGGATAGCAATAAATAATGAGCGACCAAAATAGATTTATTACTCTGGCAAAAATGAAGAAATAAACGCACCGCGCTATTCTTTGATAGCATTCGCCGAACAGCAGTAATAGGAGTATTGTGCCACACAACGTTATTAGAAATGAGATTTATTATCAAGTGGATAATTATGCACCACAGCAATAATTTCAAATAACCCAATAAAAACAAAAAGATGAAATGATTATTTACGTTTATTCCTTATTTTCAATTTAAATAATTAAAATATATGCACACTAAAAAAACACAATCTGAGCCTATTCTCTCCATAATTACCGATATCTATTTCTTTATTATTCCACTATAAATACTGAGCCTGTTAATGAATAAAATAGCTGATTAACCGACCGACATTCTCGATCGCCGGGCATGCTAACGGCCAGAAATTGACTAAAATAAGAACATCCCCCTGCGGAGCACCGCGCCATGAATACGTCGTCGTTCTATCGATACCTTGTCGGCGGACTTGCATGCCTTGCCGCCCTGATATGCTTCACATCCGTTTACGCCGCCACAGAGAATAAACTGTCAGAGCCCGAGGAGCGCGAGGCCCTTGAAGTCAACGTTGACGATATGCTGCAGCCATGGAAGGGAGATTTACCGGGTATGCTCGACCGGCGAACCATTCGCGTATTAACCACCTTCAGCAAAACCTTTTTCTTTATTAACAAAGGGACGCAGCGCGGCGCCACTCACGATATTTTTATGGAGTTTGAGCGAAGCCTCAATCAAAGCCTGACGAAGGAGAAAAAGCTCAAACATCGTCATCTTAAGGTCCGTATCATCTTTGTTCCGGTTGCCCGCGACCAGCTCATCAGCGCGCTTAACGCTGGTAAGGGGGATATTATCGCCGCCAACCTGACGATTACCCCCGCTCGCCAGCAGGAGATGACCTTTACCGCGCCAATCTACTCTCACGTTCAGGAGCTGCTTCTTTCCGGCCCCGGCTCGCCCAAAGTGGAAAATCTGCAGCAGCTTTCCGGTAAAACGGTCTTTGTGCGTACCTCATCGAGCTATTACGAGAGCCTGGTCGCGCTCAACGCGCGCTTTGCCCAGCAATCGCTGCCCCCCATCACCATCGAACCGGCGCCCGAAGCGCTGGAGGATGAAGATCTGATAGAGATGCTTAACGCGGGCCTGATTCCATTGACCGTCGTCGACCGCCACAAGGCGCTGTTCTGGAAACAGGTTTTCCCCAACATTCAGGTTCATCAGAACATCATTCTGCGCAACGAAGGCAATATCGGCTGGGCGGTACGCAACAATAGCCCGCAGCTGCTGGCCTTGCTTAATGAATTCATCAACAAGAATCGTCAGGGCAGCAAGCTGGGTAATACGATTCTGCTGCGCTACCTGAAGGATGCCAGGTACGTTAAAAACGCGGCGGCGCAAAAAGAGCGGCGTAAATTTCTGACTATGGTGGAGATCTTCCGCAAATATGGCGATCGCTACGATGTTGACTGGCTGCTGATGGCCGCGCAGGGCTATCAGGAGTCGCGGCTAAATCAGTCGGTGCGTAGCCACGTCGGCGCAATTGGCGTTATGCAGGTGATGCCGAGCACCGGCAAGGAGCTGAAGGTCGGCGATATTAAGCAGCTCGACCCCAATATTCATGCCGGGGTGAAATATATGCGCTGGATGATAGACCGCTACTATGGCGATGAACCGATGACCCAGCTTGATAAGGCGCTGTTCTCATTCGCTTCTTATAACGCGGGCCCCGCGCGCATCGCCCGGCTGCGGGCGGATACCAAAAAGCGCGGTTTTGATCCGAACGTCTGGTTTGGCAACGTGGAGTATCTGGCCGCCGAGAAGATCGGCTCCGAGACCGTAAGCTATGTCAGCAATATCTATAAGTATTACATCGCTTACCGGCTGATCGTGGATGAAATGGCGCGTAAACAGCAGGCGACGACGGCCTCCAAAAATCAGGTCATGCCGGCCGTGGGGGTGCCTGCCACACCTGCCGCACCTGCCACACCTGCCACACCTGCCGCACCTGCCGCACCTGCCGCACCTGCCGCACCTGCCGCACCTGCCACACCTGCCACACCTGCCACGCAGTGAAATAGCGTAGATGGCCTGGGTGACAAAATAGAAAAAGCCCCGAACAGGGGCTTTTTCAGAGATGACTTTACGACGCTAACGCTTCGTTAGAACGGAATATCGTCATCAAAGTCCATCGGCGGCTCATTGGAAGGGGCTGCCGGCGCCTGCTGCTGCGGACGAGACTGCGCGCCGCCGCTGAACTGGTTTCCGCCCTGCGGCTGCTGAGGCTGGCCCCAACCGCCCTGCTGCTGACCACCGCCTGCCGGGGCGCCCGCGCCCTGCTGACGACCGCCGAGCATTTGCATCGTGCCGCCAACGTTAACGACAACCTCGGTGGTGTATTTTTCCTGACCGGATTGGTCAGTCCATTTACGGGTACGCAGCTGGCCTTCAATATAGACCTGAGAACCTTTACGCAGATACTCGCCGGCCACTTCCGCCAGTTTGCCGAACAGCACAACGCGGTGCCATTCGGTCTGCTCTTTCATCTCACCGGTCGCTTTATCACGCCAGGATTCGGAAGTAGCCAGCGTAATGTTGGCAACTGCGCCACCACTCGGCATGTAGCGTACTTCCGGGTCCTGGCCCAGATTACCGACGAGAATCACCTTGTTTACGCCTCTGCTGGCCATGTTTGTGTCTCCTGAATGCGTTTCTTAATAGTGTAAACGCGCGAGTGTACCATTTCCAGGTGCTATGTTGATAGCTGGGAAGTAGGTTCCAGATAACTCTCGCGGTGCGACATTTTTACACATCCCACCGGAAAATGCATTCCAATACTGTATATTCAAACAGGTTAAATTGTGTCATAATTAGCCGTTTCTGCCGTTTGTCCTTCTAACAAACCAGGCAATCCGCGTATCTACCGGGAAAGGTGAATGGATAAGATCGAAGTTCGGGGCGCCCGCACCCACAATCTCAAAAATATCAACCTCGTCATCCCGCGCGACAAACTCATTGTCGTCACCGGGCTTTCGGGTTCAGGCAAATCCTCACTGGCTTTCGACACGTTGTATGCCGAAGGGCAGCGTCGCTACGTTGAGTCGCTCTCCGCCTACGCGCGGCAGTTTCTGTCGCTGATGGAGAAGCCCGACGTCGACCATATTGAAGGGCTGTCGCCGGCGATTTCCATTGAACAGAAATCAACGTCCCACAACCCCCGTTCAACGGTAGGCACCATTACCGAAATTCACGACTACCTGCGTCTGCTGTACGCACGCGTCGGCGAGCCGCGCTGCCCGGATCACGACGTCCCGCTGGCGGCGCAAACCGTGAGCCAGATGGTCGATAACGTGCTCTCCCAGCCAGAAGGCCAGCGCCTGATGCTGCTGGCGCCGATCATTAAAGAGCGCAAAGGCGAGCATAACAAAACGCTGGAAAACCTCGCCGGCCAGGGCTACATCCGCGCGAGGATCGACGGCGAGGTCTGCGATCTCTCCGATCCGCCGAAGCTGGAGCTGCAGAAGAAACATACCATTGAAGTGGTGATTGACCGCTTTAAGGTGCGCGACGATCTCAGCACGCGCCTGGCCGAGTCTTTTGAAACCGCGCTGGAGCTGTCGGGCGGCGCCGCCATCGTCGCCAATATGGACGATCCGAAAGCCGAAGAGCTGCTGTTTTCCGCCAACTTCGCCTGCCCAATTTGCGGCTACAGCATGCGCGAACTGGAACCGCGCCTGTTCTCCTTCAACAACCCGGCAGGCGCTTGCCCGACCTGCGACGGCCTCGGCGTCCAGCAGTATTTCGATCCGGAACGCGTCATTCAGAACCCAGAGCTGTCGCTGGCTGGCGGGGCGATTCGCGGCTGGGATCGGCGCAATTTTTACTACTTCCAGATGCTGAAGTCGCTGGCGGAACATTATGAATTCGATGTGGAAGCGCCCTGGGGCACGCTGAATAGCAGCGTACAAAAAGTGGTTCTGTACGGCTCAGGCAAAGAGAATATTGAATTCAAATATATGAACGATCGCGGCGATACCTCGGTGCGCCGCCATCCGTTCGAAGGCGTGCTGCACAATATGGAGCGCCGTTATAAAGAAACGGAATCCAGCGCAGTACGTGAAGAGTTAGCGAAATTCATCAGCAACCGTCCCTGCACCAGCTGTGAAGGGACCCGCCTGAAGCGCGAAGCGCGGCACGTGTTTGTGGAGAATACCCCGCTGCCGACCATCTCGGATATGAGCATCGGCCACGCGATGGACTTCTTCAACAACCTGAAGCTCTCCGGCCAGCGTGCGCAAATTGCTGAAAAAGTACTGAAAGAGATTGGCGATCGCCTGAAATTCCTCGTCAACGTCGGTCTGAACTACCTGACGCTCTCCCGTTCGGCGGAAACCCTCTCCGGCGGCGAAGCGCAGCGTATCCGCCTCGCCAGCCAGATCGGCGCAGGCCTGGTCGGCGTCATGTACGTACTGGATGAGCCCTCTATCGGCCTGCACCAGCGCGATAACGAACGCCTGCTGGGCACGCTGATCCACCTGCGAAACCTCGGCAACACCGTGATTGTCGTTGAGCACGATGAAGACGCCATTCGCGCCGCCGACCACGTTATCGATATCGGTCCGGGGGCTGGGGTACACGGCGGTCAGGTCGTGGCTGAAGGCAAGCTGGAAGATATTATGGCGGTGCCGGAATCACTGACCGGCCAGTTCATGAGCGGTAAGCGTAAAATCGAAGTGCCGAAACAGCGCGTACCCGCCAATCCGGAGAAAGTGCTGAAGCTGTCCGGCGCGCGCGGCAACAACCTGAAAGACGTGACGCTGACGCTGCCGGTGGGCCTCTTCACCTGTATCACCGGCGTTTCCGGGTCGGGTAAATCCACGCTGATCAACGACACGCTGTTTCCGATTGCCCAGCGTCAGCTCAACGGCGCCACCATCGCGGAACCTGCACCTTACCGTGACGTGCAGGGACTGGAACATTTCGACAAAGTGATCGATATCGACCAGAGCCCCATCGGCCGTACGCCGCGTTCTAACCCCGCAACCTACACCGGCGTCTTTACGCCGGTCCGTGAACTGTTTGCCGGCGTACCTGAATCACGTTCGCGTGGCTACACGCCCGGCCGCTTCAGTTTTAACGTGCGCGGCGGTCGCTGTGAAGCCTGCCAGGGCGATGGCGTAATCAAAGTCGAGATGCACTTCCTGCCGGATATCTACGTACCGTGCGATCAGTGCAAAGGCAAACGCTATAACCGCGAAACGCTGGAGATTAAGTACAAAGGCAAAACGATTCATGAAGTGCTGGATATGACCATTGAAGAAGCGCGTGAGTTCTTCGATGCGGTTCCGGCGCTGGCGCGTAAGCTGCAAACGCTGATGGACGTCGGTCTGACCTATATTCGCCTTGGTCAGTCGGCTACCACGCTCTCCGGCGGCGAGGCCCAGCGCGTCAAGCTGGCGCGCGAGTTGTCCAAACGCGGTACCGGGCAAACGCTGTATATCCTTGATGAACCGACCACCGGTCTGCACTTTGCCGATATTCAGCAGCTGCTGGAGGTTCTGCACCAGCTGCGCGACCAGGGGAATACCATCGTGGTGATTGAGCACAACCTGGATGTCATCAAGACGGCTGACTGGATCGTTGACCTTGGGCCGGAAGGCGGAAGCGGCGGCGGAGAGATCCTCGTTTCCGGTACGCCGGAAACGGTCGCCGAGTGCGAGGCCTCCTATACGGCTCGCTTCCTCAAGCCCATGCTGAAATAATCTCATCTGCCTCTTCCCATCCCGGGAAGAGGCCTCATTTCCTCTCATTTTCTCCCGCTGATATTTTGTGATTTGCGGCCGGACGGCATCTGTCATCAGATAGCACCACCGCCATAAATTGCAGGATGCATCATGTACTTAAAGCACGGACTTTATCGATTTACGCTCGTCGCGGCGTTATTCGCGCTGACCGCCTGCAGCTGGATAGACGGCTACAGCAGCGCGGCTCATCAGCAGCTGCTGATGCTGGAACAGCTTCATCTGCAGTTCATCAGCGACGCGGCGGCAGCGCCACTCGACCAACGCTTGCTCAGTTACGAGGATCGCCAGATTCGCCCGCTATTCAGCCTGGCGTTAAGCGATAGCGATGCGCTACGGCAGAGTAATCTTCACGTGCTGGAGAAAAATTATCTGCGGCTGTACCGGCGCGTCGTCCCCCAGGAGAGAGCGCTGACGCCTTTCGAGGCCGGAATTCTGGCGCAACAGACGGAAAAACTTTACCAGCAGGCCATCAACGGCGAACAACAGCGTTCAGGGAGATAAGCATGTCCACCATAGAAGAGTTAAGCGCCCAGCTGGCCGGCGCCGGCGTGAATACGGCAGAGTGGTTGCAGCTTATGCACGCAATTGTAAATGATGAAGACAGCGACATTCGCGACGCCGGGATGCTCACGCTTCAGGCGTTACAGGAGAAAGCGCGCGGCTGGTTGAGTCAGGACGACCTCATTCTGCTCCTGCAAGGGCAGCGCGATATTGCCAGCATTCGCGCCAACAACGAACAGATCGCCATGCAGGCGCATCTGCAGTCCACGCTGCTTCGTCTGTTTGATGTGACCCTGCTGGCGCTGCTGGGCAGAATTTAGCGCTATGGCAACAGTTTACGCTTAGCCTCGGAAAGCGAATCAAGCGCCTGCTGGTAGGAAGCATCCACCAGATAATAAATTTGCGAATCAGGCAGGGAGCCGTCAAGAAACACCGTACTCCAGTGGGCTTTATTGAGATGTTTGCTGGGGCGAACATCGCGATGCTGCTGCCTCAACAGTTCCGCAAGCTCAGGGCTGGTCTTTAACGATACCGCTGGCCGGTTGTCCTCAACCTCTTTTACCATCGCAAACAGGACGTCCGCCGCTTTGATCTGCGTCGCTTTCCAGTCGCTATGTACGCTTTGTTCGGCGCCCGGCTTTGCCATGCAGTACTGCAATAAATCCGAAATTGTCATTGTTATTCCCCCATCAGCGTCGCGATGATATGCCGCGATCCACCATGAATACGATGCTCCCCGAGCCAGATCCCCTGCCAGGTCCCCAGCCTGACGCTGCCATCCCGTACGGGCAGCATCAGCGATACGCCCAGCATCGACGACTTAATGTGCGAGGGCATGTCATCAGGACCTTCATAATCGTGTTCATACGGCGCGTTATCCGGTACGGCGTGCAGAAAATGCTGCTCCATATCGAAGCGAACGGTCGGATCGCAGTTTTCGTTTAGCGTCAGGGAAGCAGATGTATGCTGGAGCAGCAAATGCAGCAGGCCAGTTTTCACCCGCGATATTTCGCGGATTTGCCCGAGAATTTCATCAGTGACCAGATGGAAGCCCCGTGCTTTCGGGCCTAACGTCAGGGTTTGCTGATGCCACATAAACCACTCCTTTTACTAATGAACCTTCCTAAGTGTGCAGCAATAAGCGAAAAGGTAAAACCTTTGGCACGCTATTTTGCACAAAAAAACGGCAGCGTGCCGGCTGCCGTTTTAGCGATTGATGATTAAGCCGGCGGGCAGCTTAATATTCTGAATTCACAATCACCTCTTCACCCTGAGCGCCCGCCATCGGCAGCGGCTTATAGGAAGAGTTTGAGGCCCGCAAGATACGGATCCCACGCGCGCCCACCTCGCGGGCGGCGGAGATATCGTTATCCGAATCGCCGTAGAAAACTTTGATCCCTTTCTCCTGCAGCCACTGCGTTTTGGTGTTCTGGCCAGGTTTATCGCCGGCAAAAATAACCGGGTTCATATTCGCCGCCGGGATGAGAAAATCATCCTGCAGAGTTTTTGATACCGTTTCGGTTTTGGTCTGGCTACGGCCGGTAACGAAATAGATGCTATCGCCGCGCTTTACGTGCATCGCAATCAGCTGGCGCGCCACCTCTTTCGGCATGCTGAATTCATCCCAGCCGTTGTTCATTTTTTCCCAGAACTCCGGATTTTTCAGGTAATCATCGCTGCCGGGGGAATAGGTTTTCTGCCCGCGCCAGAAGCCCGGGCTGGAGAACAGGACGGTATCATCAATATCAAAACCGACGGCCATCGGCTGGCGTCCCAGCAGGCTATTTTCAATCTGGGCGACGGAAACCCAATGGATCGGCGCCTGTTCGGCGAGTTTCGCCATATTGGTGCCCGTCCACAGCGGCTGCGGTGTGGAGGCGCGAGCAACGACGGAGCTATTTAGCGTGAACAGTAAGCAGACGGCCCCAAAGGCCAGGGTGATCTTGCGCATATTTTTCCCTAAATAATCGAATCGTTATAATTTTCAATAATGTGTACGCTTATTAATGCACCCAGACCTTACCCCCCGCGAAGGCGGATAGGAAGGTTTTTCTGCTCTGATGTCATATAAAAAGAGAATGATCACACTTCGGGGAGCGAATTGCCCGCGTCATGATTTGGCGCGGGCAAAAGGTCAGGAAGAACTTATATTACCGCAGCAAACGCCTGCGCTACGCGGCGCACGTTTCCTGCATTCAGCCCCGCGACGCACATGCGGCCGCTGGCAATCAGGTAGACGCCAAACTCATCGCGCAGGCGGTCAACCTGGGCCGCGCTGAAACCGGTATAGCTAAACATGCCGCGCTGCTTGAGCAGATGGTCAAAATCACCGCCCGGAACCGTCTCTTTCAGCACATCAACCAGCTCCTGACGCATGGCCAGAATACGGGTGCGCATCCCTTCCACTTCCGCCAGCCATGAGGCTTTCAGCGCGCTGTCGCCCAACACCGCCGCAACCACCTGCGCGCCAAAGTTCGGCGGGCTGGAGTAGTTGCGACGTACGGTCGCTTTTAATTGCCCCAGTACGCGTCCCGCGGTTTCAGTATCTTCACAAACGATCGACAGCCCGCCAACGCGCTCACCGTACAGGGAGAAGATTTTCGAGAACGAGTTGCTCACCAGCATGGGCATCCCGGCGTTCGCTATGGCGCGGATAGCGTAGGCATCCTCTTCCATGCCGGCGCCAAAGCCCTGATAGGCGATGTCGAGGAAAGGAATCAAATTACGCGCTTTCAACACCTCAACCACTTGATCCCACTGAGCGTTGGTAAGATCGGCTCCCGTTGGGTTATGGCAGCAGGGATGCAGCAGCACGATATCGCGTTCCGGTAGCGTATTGAGTTTTTCAAGGAAAGCCGCGAAACGCACGCCATTGGTTTTATCATCAAACCAAGGGTAAGTACTTACTTCGAATCCAGCCCCTTCAAATATAGCGATGTGGTTTTCCCACGTCGGGTCGCTGACCCATACGCGCGAGCCTGGGAAGTAGCGTTTCAGGAAGTCAGCGCCGACTTTCAGGGCTCCGGAGCCGCCCAGCGTCTGAATAGAGGCCACGCGATGCTGCGCCAGTACCGGATGATCGGCCCCGAACAACAGCGACGCAATCGCGTGGCGATAGGTGTTCAGCCCTTCCATCGGTAAATAGATTGAGGCGCCGTGCGGCTGGGCGTTAAGACGTGCTTCCGCTTCGGCAACCGCCTTCAGCTGCGGAATGATGCCGTCTTCGTTGTAATAAAGACCGATGCTGAGATTTACTTTGTCACTACGCGGATCGTCTTTAAAACGCTCCATCAGGGAGAGAATGGGGTCGCCAGCGTAGGCGTCAACTTTCTGAAACACGCGATGTTTCTCCAGGTTTACATGGGCTCGTTATAACACAATAAACTGGATGTGAAAGAAGGTCGAGGGGATGTTGGCGGATAAAACAGAACGGGCTGGATTTAACGCAACAACATGAACACATCCCGAATGGCGGCTTAAACCGCCTTATCCGGGCTACCGGCCCGTAGCCGGTAGCGAACCCGTAGCCCCGGTAAGGCGTCAGTCGCCACCGGGGGAAAGCGCGCTGGCTGACATTAATCCACGTACTTCATGGATACCCGTGAAGTCAGGCGCGTGATAAGTTCGTAAGCACTTACTTTTGTAATTTCGGCAATCCGCTCGACGGGGAGGCCTTCGCCCCACAGCACGACCGCGTCGCCAGCGTGGTCTTGTGCTTCAGGCCCGAGATCGACGCAAATCATATCCATCGCCACGCGTCCAACAATCGGCACTTCCCGGCCGTTAACCAGTACCGGCGTTCCGGACGGTGCGGCGCGCGGATAGCCGTCACCGTAGCCCATCGCCACAACGCCTAAACGCGTATCACGCTCGCTGATCCAGGTTCCGCCGTAGCCCACCGGCTCGCCGGCTTTGTGCTCGCGGACCGCGATCAGGCTGGAGGTCAGAGACATCACCGGCTGGCAGCCAAAATCCGCGCCGGTGGATCCACCGTCGAGCGGCGATACGCCGTAGAGAATAATCCCCGGACGCGCCCAGTCGAAGTGCGACTGCGGCCATAGCAATATACCGCCGGACGCGGCGATTGAGCGCAGCCCCGGTTTCCCTTCCGTGAAGGTGGTAAAGATATCCAGCTGACGTTCGGTCGCGCCGCACTCAGGCTCATCCGCACGGGCAAAATGGCTCACGATATTGACCGGCTGACGGACGTTTTTACACTGGCTCAGGCGCTGATAAAAGGCTTCGGCCTGTTCGGGCAGAACGCCTAATCGATGCATCCCGGTGTCCAGCTTCATCCATACGGTTACCGGCTCGGGTAAATCCGCTTCCTCCAGCGCAGCCAGCTGCTCCGGGCTGTGTACCGCCGTGTGCAGGCGCTGGGCGGAGATCACCGGCAGGTCGGCGGCCTCGAAGAATCCCTCCAGCAGCAGGATCGGCTGGGCGATACCGCCCGCGCGCAGGCGCAGGGCTTCTTCAAGACGGGCGACGCCAAAAGCATCGGCGTCCGGGAGCGTTCGCGCGGTCTCAAGAAGACCGTGTCCGTAGGCGTTCGCTTTCACCACCGCAACCAGTTTGCTGGCGGGCGCCAGTTCACGCAGACGTTGCAGGTTGTGTCGCAGAGCGCGGCGGTTAATGACTACAGTTGCCGCTTGCATTTGAATTCCTTAATAAAAGAATCTCCTAAATCCTTCGTGTTGCAGGAAGGCGACAAGCCTGAGAATCCGCGGGAGCTTAGTAAACTAAGTGACCGGGGTGAACGGGCGTAGTCAACGCATCTGCGGCATGAAGGATGACGGAAATTTATTCGTCGTCGTATTGTGGCCCAGCATAATTATCAAAACGCGACCACTGACCGTTAAACGTCAGGCGCACC
>NZ_ALNJ01000122.1:0-47269 GCF_000293135.1 Klebsiella sp. OBRC7
CACATTCATATGACGGGCAGATAATGGCTTTTTTATCCGGGCAAGACCTCGCTTAACTGCCCGGGTCATAATGCCGTCAACCGCATTCCAGCTGAGCTTTAGCTGTTTCCTTACAGCATCAACGGTGCTGATTTTCAGCCATGAGAGCACGAACGATTCGAACAGCAGCGTATACCGGCTGCCAGGCCCTGCCCACGGTACAGGCAATGTCTGGCAGCCATGCTCCGGACACATAATGCGGGGAACATCGGCTTCGACAATGGTGGTGAACTGGCAGGTATCAAGATGGCGCCATTTACGATGACGGTGATCGTGAACAGAACAGGATTTACCGCAGGTCGGACAGGCTAACCGGGTGTTTTCAGCGATCCCAACAGTGACAGTAACAGAACCGGCATTTTCATCGAGAGAAAGGGACTTTACCTGCCACGGAGCGGACAGATTGAGAATATGAGCGTAGAGGGACTTTTCGTCCATGGCGGTGACCTCTGGCGATTAAATACACCATTATCATGCCTTCAGCCACCACAACAAGGGAAGACCCATGTATGTACAGTCTAAGGTTTGGCTATGCGTAAAATCATCCACGTTGATATGGACTGCTTCTTCGCGGCGGTGGAAATGCGTGACAACCCTGCACTGCGCGACATCCCTATTGCCATTGGCGGCAGTCGGGTGCAGCGCGGTGTTATCAGTACGGCTAACTATCCGGCGCGTAAATTCGGCGTGCGCAGCGCCATGCCAACCGTCACCGCGCTCAAACTTTGCCCCCACCTGACGCTGCTTCCCGGCCGCTTTGACGCCTATAAAGAGGCGTCGAACCATATCCGGGAGATTTTTTCCCGCTATACCTCGTTAATCGAACCATTATCGCTGGACGAAGCCTATCTCGACGTTAGCGACAGCGTTCATTGTCAAGGGTCAGCGACGCTGATGGCGCAGGAGATCCGCGAGACTATCCATCGTGAGCTAAATTTGACCGCCTCCGCAGGAATTGCGCCGGTAAAATTTCTCGCAAAAATCGCCTCGGATTTGAATAAACCCAACGGTCAGTTTGTTATTGCGCCGCATCAGGTCGCAGAGTTTGTCAAAACGTTGCCGCTATCGAAGATCCCGGGGGTCGGCAAGGTTTCCGCCGCGAAGCTCGAGAGCATGGGGCTGAGGACCTGTGAAGATGTGCAGAACAGCGATCTGGCGATGCTGCTCAAGCGCTTTGGTAAATTTGGGCGGATACTCTGGGAGCGCAGCCAGGGGATTGATGAACGAGAAATCAGCAGCGAGCGCCAGCGCAAATCGGTGGGCGTTGAACGAACCCTGATAGAAGATATCCACGAATGGGCGGAGTGTGAATCGATTATTGAGAACCTCTACCCGGAGCTGGAACGGCGACTGGCGAAGGTTAAACCGGATTTGCTGATTGCCCGTCAGGGTGTCAAGCTGAAGTTTAATGATTTTCAGCTCACCACCCAGGAACATGTCTGGCCCCGGCTGAATAAAGATGATTTGATTTCTACCGCGCATAAAGCCTGGCACGAGCGGCGCGGAGGTCGGGGAGTCAGGCTGGTGGGGCTGCACGTGACGCTACTTGATCCGCAGCTGGAGCGGCAACTCGTTTTGGGATTGTAATGATGTTAACGATAAGAATGTACGAAGAGGGGGATTTTCCGGCGCTATGCGCACTATTTTTACGCGCCGTTAAAGAGACCGCCAGCGCCGACTATTCCCCCCGGCAAATTGCCGCCTGGGCGCAGGTTGATGAAGCCCGCTGGCGGCAAAAACTCGCGGCGTCACGCGTACTGGTGGCAATAAATGATGCCTCGCCGGTCGGGTTTATTACCGCCGTGGATGACTACATCGATTTACTATTTGTCTCTCCCGACTATAGCCGCCAGGGCGTCGCCAGCGCGCTGCTCAATACGCTATTGAGGCAGCTTCCCGAGCGCGCTTATACGGTAGAGGCCAGTATTACGGCAAAGCCCTTTTTTGCGCGTCACGGCTTCACGGTTATGCAGCCACAGGAAGTGACGGCGCGGGGTGAACGATTTCTTAATTATTTGATGCGGCGGCAAATCGATCCCACATATAGCGCGTGACAGGTATGCCCGGATGCGGTTACCACAATCGGCACGGCGTGCTTTTCGCTCGGTCATCTTACAAAGAAAAGGCCCACTCTCTGCGGAGTGGGCCTGTGTTGTCTTACTTCGCCGGAATGGATTTCAGCAGTTCAGTCAGCAGCGTCCAGTACTGGCCCACGCTTTCGATATGAACCTGCTCATCCGGGGAGTGAGGACCGGTGATGGTTGGCCCGATAGAAACCATGTCCATATCTGGATACGGTTTTTTGAACAGACCGCACTCCAGGCCCGCGTGGATAATCTGGATGTTCGGCGTCTTGTTGAACAGACGCTGATAGGTTTCACGCACCAGATGCATCACCGGCGAGTTGGCGTCCGGCTGCCAGCCAGGGTAGGCGCCTTTCGCTTCGGTTTTCGCACCGGCCAGCTTGCCCAGCGAATCCAGCATGCTCACGACATAATCTTTTCCGCTGTCGATTAGCGAGCGAATCAGGCAGTGAATCTGCACGTTGTCGCCGGTCATGGTCACCACGCCGACGTTCAGCGAGGTTTCCACCACGCCTTTTGCCACATCAGAGTTGCGGATGACGCCGTTTGGCGTGGCGTTCAGCAGACGCACAAAGGTATCATGAGATTGGGCCGTCAGCGCAGGCTGCTCGTTAGCAACCGACTCCAGCAGCACAGTCAGGTTTTTCTCTTTGGCCGCCAGCTCGTTTTTCAGGATCGCCTGGTACTCATTAGCCAGCGCTTTCAGCGCGTCCGCTTTATCCGCGGCCACGGCGACTGTCGCGAACGCTTCACGCGGGATCGCGTTGCGCAGGGTGCCGCCGTTGAAATCGACCAGGCGCAGATCCAGCTCTTCAGCATGGCCTGCGAGGAAGCGCGCCAGCAGCTTGTTGGCATTACCTAAACCAACGTGGATCTCGCCGCCGGAGTGGCCGCCTTTGAGTCCTTTAAGGGTCAGCTTAAAGCTCTGAAAACCGGCCGGAACGGCTTCGCGGGTCAGCGCCAGATCAGAGGTGAAGTCGATCCCGCCGGCGCAGCCCATGTAAATCTCACCTTCTTCTTCGGAGTCGGTGTTGATCAGGATATCCGCCTGCAGCCAGTTGGCCTGCAGGCCAAACGCGCCGTCCATACCGGCTTCTTCCGTCATGGTCAGCAGCACTTCCAGCGGGCCGTGAACCACGTTATCGTCAGCCAGTACCGCCAGCGCGGAAGCCATGCCGATACCGTTGTCGGCGCCCAGGGTGGTGCCGCGCGCTTTGACCCACTCGCCGTCGATGTACGGCTGAATCGGGTCCTTAGCGAAGTCATGAACGGTATCGTTGTTTTTCTGCGGCACCATATCGAGGTGCGCCTGCAGCACAACCGGTTTGCGGTTTTCCATACCGGCAGTCGCGCCTTTACGAATCAGAATGTTGCCAACCTGGTCGCGTTCCGCGTGTAAGCCTTTTTCTTTTGCCCAGCCCATGATGTGCTCAGCGAGCTGTTCTTCGTGATAGGAGGGGTGAGGAATAGAGCAGATTTTGGCAAAAATATCCCACAGCGGCTGCGGGGATAATTGAGACAGTTCAGACACGATAAGTCTCCTTACAATCACCTGCAAAAGTCGTTTGCAGATCGAGGGGTTAGCAATCAAATACACTACAAGCCCGGGCTTGCGCGATGGGGTTGAGAATACCACTTTCCGTGTACTCTGGTAGTGTAAACCGCGTAAAAAGAGTCGTCGTGGCTGCTTAACGCTGGTTTTTAGCGCGTCAGATCTCTATAATCTCGCGCAACCATTTTCCCCCTCGAACATTATTTAAGCCGTATTACACAGGCTGGGACACTTCACATGAGCGAAAAATACGTCGTCACCTGGGACATGTTGCAGATTCACGCCCGCAAGCTGGCCACTCGCCTGCTGCCGGTTGAACAGTGGAAAGGCATTATTGCCGTTAGCCGCGGCGGTCTGGTACCGGGAGCACTACTGGCGCGTGAACTGGGTATTCGTCATGTTGATACCGTTTGCATCTCAAGCTATGACCACGATAATCAGCGTGAACTGACCGTGCTGAAACGTGCGGAAGGCGATGGCGAAGGCTTTATCGTGATCGATGACCTCGTCGACACCGGCGGTACCGCCGTAGCCATCCGCGAAATGTATCCGAAAGCACATTTTGTCACTATCTTCGCAAAACCGGCCGGCCGCCCGCTGGTTGATGATTATGTTGTTGATATTCCCCAGGATACCTGGATTGAACAGCCGTGGGATATGGGCGTGGTGTTCGTACCGCCTATCGCAGGTCGTTAATTTCCAGCATAAATGCTAATTACCACGCCCGGTTTTGCCGGGCGTGGTTTTTTTTACCCTTGCGCAGGTTACAATAGCTTCAGTGGCAACATGATGGAGGCTGCACATGTCCCAGGCTAACCTTAGCGAAACGCTGTTTAAACCCCGATTCAAACATCCGGAAACCTCCACGCTGGTGCGTCGGTTTAATACCGGAGCGCAGCAACCGATCCAGTCTGCGCTCAGCGGTAATCACGTTGATCACTGGTATCGATTGATTAACCGCCTGATGTGGATCTGGCGTGGCGTGACGCCGCAGGAAATCCTCGACGTGCAGGCGCGCATCGTCATGAGCGATGCCGAGCGCACCGACCCGGAGCTTTACGATACGGTCGTTGGCTATCGCGGCGGCAACTGGATCTTTGAATGGGCCAAGCAGGCGATGGACTGGCAGCAGAAGGCCGGTCAGGAAGAGAATCTGCTCGTGAGCGGTCGTCACTGGCTCCATGCGGCAAACCTTTACAGCATTGCCGCCTATCCGCACATCAAGGGCGATGAGCTGGCGGAACAGGCGCAGGTGCTGGCATACCGGGCTTATGAAGAAGCCGCTCAGCGCTTGCCCGGCAAGCTGCGAGAGCTGGAGTTCTCTATCCCCGGCGCCGCGCCGATCACCGGTTTCCTGCATATGCCGCCAGGCGATGGGCCGTTCCCGACGGTACTGATGTGCGGCGGGCTTGACGCGCTACAGACCGATTATTACAACCTGTATGAAAACTATTTTGCGCCGTTGGGTATCGCTATGCTGACCGTGGATATGCCTTCCATCGGTTTCTCCTCAAAATGCAAGCTGACCCAGGATACCAGTCTGCTGCACCAGTATGTGCTGCAGCATCTGGCTAATGTGCCCTGGGTCGATCATACCCGCGTGGCCGCTTTTGGTTTCCGTTTCGGCGCGAATATCGCCGTGCGGCTGGGCTATCTTGAGTCCCAGCGCCTGAAGGCGGTGGCCTGCCTGGGGCCGGTGGTACACGGCCTGCTGGTGGACCCGCTGCATCAGGGGCGGGTGCCGGAGATGTATCTTGACGTTCTGGCTTCGCGGCTGGGGATGCATGACGCTTCCGACGACGCGCTGCGCGTTGAGCTTAACCGCTATTCCCTGAAGGTTCAGGGGCTGCTGGGGCGCCGCTGCCCCACGCCAATGCTCTCAGGCTTCTGGAAAGACGATCCGTTCAGCCCGGAGGAGGAGTCGCGGCTGATTACTTCATCATCATCCGACGGTAAGCTGCTGGAGATCCCGTTCAATCCGGTCTATCGCAATTTCGATCACGCGCTGCGGCAGATCGCCCGCTGGATTAGCCATAGATTTAGTTAATATATTGCTAAATTCTATCGATTTGGTAACGTCATGGCATGACTAAAGGAGATCGCAATGACGTTACCGAGTGGACACCTGAAGAGTAAGCTGATTAAGAAATTCACGGCGCTTGGCCCTTACATCCGTGAGGAGCAATGTGAAGACAACCGCTTCTTTTTCGATTGCCTGGCTGTTTGCGTCAACGTAAAACCAGCGCCTGAAAAACGCGAGTTCTGGGGATGGTGGATGGAGATGGAAGCGCAGGAATCGCGCTTCACCTATAGCTATCAGTTTGGATTGTTCGACAAAGAGGGCGTCTGGCGTCCGGTCGCGATTGACGATCCTGAAGTCACTGAAAAGCTTGAAAAGACGCTACGTGGTTTTCACGAACGAGCCGAAGCGTTGCTGGCGACGTTCAGTCTTAAGCTGGAGCCCGCCGATGATTTTAGCGAACCGGTTAAGCTGAGAGCCTGAGTTCCGGTCAGCGGCTGTCATCCTGCTCGCAATAAAACCCGCGTTTCGACCAGCGCGGGTTTCCTTCCCAGGCAAACCCGCGCTAAATACCGTTTAATATCCGACAGGGTTGACCGACGGCAATCATTCCTGCGGCCAGATCTTTGGTCACTACCGTTCCTGCCCCAACCTTGACGTTGTCGCCCAGCGTGACCGCGCCAATCACCACGGCGTGGGCGCCAAATTCGACGTTATCGCCGATGCGCGGGCTGTCGCCCTCACGGCCCTGACTGTCGGTCACGCTACCAATCGTGACGCCCTGGCGCAGGGTGCAGTTCTGGCCGATGACCGTTCCCCGATTAATCACGATGCAGTGCGGATGATACAGCTTCAGCCCATAGCCAATGCGCGCTCGCCACGGCAGCTCAATGCAAAATACACACTCGTTAATCACGATATTGAGAATAACGAAGGGGAGCCCGCAGATCTTCCACAGAGGATTACGGCTGCGATAGAGCGTCGCCAGACGATAAAGCAGAACCGCGATTTTCGCTTTTATGCCGCCGCAGGATTTGATCTCCCGGGCGACCAGCCTGATAGCCTCAAACATGGTTATTCCTTAAGGTTAAATGAAGCCAGTGAATACCATCCATCACCGGTTTTACCTTCGTTAGCGAGTTGAATACGCGGCTGGCCCTGATGATTGGTCAGGGCCGCTTCCAGACGATATTGGCCGACCGGGAGTCCGGCAGGCAGCGGCAGCGTAGCGCTGCTGTGATGATCGCCGGGTAGCCACTGGCGAACGTCATCCGCCGTTTTGATTTGCGTAACGGTAGTTCCGGCGTCATTGACTATCCGCCATTGCACAAGGTACGGGAGATAGGCTGGCGCGACGCCGTCGTTACGCCAGGTGACGTTTAGCGTAAGCGGCATGCCGCTGCGTACGGTCGTATTCCATTCCAGCTGACCCACCCGGTAGCGGTAGCCGATTCGCAATAACGCGCTATCAACGATATCGCGATATGCTGCCGGCACAGGACGCGATTTCAGATTCAGGGTACTGGCGTGCTGCGCTAATGCCCAGTCGAAGCTTGCCTGGACCTCTTCGCGGGTATAGTGCTGCACGCTTTCCCACTCCGCCATATAACCGCAAATTTCCAGGCTAACGGGGGCGTGCTGCCAGCTATCATTAAACCCGGGCCACGCGGTCTGCGCCGCGGCCAGGCGTTGAGGATAGTCATCGCGCATATGGCTCCACTCTGCGGAAAAGTTATGCCAGTCTCCCCAGCAATCTGCGCGCCACCCCGCGCCTTTTTGGCTGGCCCAGGCCAGCGAATTACCGCCGCTGATTAACATGATTTTGGGCGTTTTCGGGAAACTGCTGAAGTGCATATCAACGTAGCGATTGAGCTGCTCCGGAGCGTACTTTTCCAGCAACGGCGCAACGTCAGTAAAATTGGAGTTGTGCCATTCCCCCCACGAACCCACCATGCCTATATCGACAAACGCGAGGTTCGGATTGCCGTCATAACGTGCGCCGAGGGCGTTAAGCAGCTTTTGCGCATAGGCGATAAAGATCGGATCGCTGAGGTCCGGCACAAAGGTTTTGCCATTTTCGACCCATTGTCCCTGAATGCCTTTTTTGATAAGCCAGGCGGGGATTTTCGAGCCCGATTGCGGTTCATCGAGCGCCATGAAACGCAATCCGACGTTCATCGCCGGCTGATGCTGGGCGGCGACGCTGAAAGCACGATCGATCGGCGCAAAATCATAGACGCCTTCTTCAGGCTCCAGATCGCTCCAGTAAAAGCGATCGTATTCGAACCCGGTGTCCGGGTACTCTTTCAGAGAAGGCTTCTGGCCATAACCATCGTGGAAACTGGCCACGCCGATCCCTGGGTTCGTCAACAGACCGGTAAAGGCCGGCGGGGTGATAACCGTGCGTTCAGCCAGCACTGCCGCTGAGGGTATGACTCCGGCCAGCAGTAGCGCCACAAGGCGCGCGGCGCGGCGCAGCGAAAAAGAGCTCATCGTTAATTCACTTTATCGTGGAGGTTCACAAACCACGTCCAGATACCGACGTGGAAGTCTTTAAACACATCGATACCCAGCGCGGATTTCAGCATATAGAGCGCCAGCAGCACCGCAAGAATGGCGAACAGCACGGCGATGGTAATCGCCAGGGTGGAGAATATACGCCCGAGCAGCGTACTCTCTCGCGGAATTTTGCGCAGATCGCGGCCGCATAAAAAGACCACGAAATAGCGGCGATGCAGAAAAGGAAAACTGTGGCGAAAATCGATGCGATGGCGCGAGGCCAGGCTCGCTCTCACCAGCGCCTGTTCAATACCGCGCTTTTGTTCCGGCGTGAGTGAGGTTTCTGTTTCCGGGTCAAGCGCGGAATAAAAGCGCTCGACGACCAGGTCGGATGTTGATTTAGTCACGGTTGACTCTTATTCATTAAACGCTGATAGACCTGAGCGGTTTTTGCCGCAATGTCCGGCCAGCGGTATTTGGGCATCAGTTGGCTGTAATCCGCGGTCTCCTCGCCGCGCCAGGACTGGATCTTTTGCGCCAGCGCGGCGACATTGCCCGTCGGAAAATAAACTTCTGCAGGCAGGCCGATCTCGAGGTTGGCGGGGATATCGCTGACGATAACCGGCAGTGACCAGGACATGGCCTCCAGCAGGGCAATGGGCAGCCCTTCGTGATAAGACGGTAGAACAAAAAGCCCGGCCTGTGAGAACAAAGTGTACAGCGGATCGCCGCTAATAAAACCGGTCATGATCGCTCCCGGGGTTTCGGCCGCCTGCTTCTTCAGCCGTTCGCTGTACTCATCAGGATGGTCGGCATCGCCAATCAGTACCAGCGGCAGCGAACAGTTCGAGGCTTTGTAGGCGGCAAGCAGATCGTGCAGCCCTTTTTCTTCCACAAAACGGGCGACGGCGACAATGTATTGCCCGGCTTTCAGCGAATACTGATTCAGCGTGGCCCGTTGCGTCTCTTCGGCGGGAAGCGGCGGTTGGCGCACGCCGTTATAGATCACGTTAGCGTTGGTACGGCCGTGTTTGGTCTTAATCAGCGTATTAATCACTTCCGAGATCACAATAACCTCGTTGGCATATTTCACCGCCCATTTCTCACCGAGGCGCAGCATCTCTTTCGCCATTTTGCCCCACTTCTGGCGATCGTAGTCCGGGCCGTGGTGGGTAAAAACGACGCGCTTGCCGAGCAGGCGCAGCAGCGGGACCACCAGGCCAGGGCCGACCGCATGAACGTGAACCACATTTGAGCCGTCAAACAGGGTCGTGAAGGCGGCCAGCGTAGAGTGAATAATGGCTTCGAATTTACGGCTTTTGGGCGCCCACAGGCTTTTCAACCGCACGCCTTTATATTCGCTACGGCGATAGTCAACGTACGGTGAGCGGGCAATGACGCAGATATCGGCGTCATTCTGGTAATAGATTTCCGGATAGAGATTCTGGCAATGGGTCTCAACGCCGCCCTGGACGTTCGGAATACCGCGGGTGCCAAGCACCGTCACTTTGAGCTTCATTTCTCTTCCCCCACGAGCTGCTGATAGAGTTCCTGCAGAACCTGCATATGCCGGGCGAGATCGTATTTCTCCTCTAAACGCTGGCGTGCGTTGATGCCCATTTCTCGCGCCTGCTGCGGATTGGCGGCCAGGCTATCCATGATGCGCGCCAGCGCGTCGGCATCCCCGGGTTCCACCAGATAGCCATCAATGCCATCGCGAATTTGCTCCGGAATACCGCCGATATTGCCGCCGACGACGGGGCGGCCGAACGCCATCGCCTCCAGCACCGACATCGAGCAGTTTTCATAATATTCGGAAGGGACGATCACCGCCCGCGCGCCGCGAATCAACGCGTTGAGCGCGTCTCCGTGGCGCATATAGCCGAGAAATTCCGGACCGCTAAAGCGGGCGCGCAGGTCGCTGCCGAGAGGGCCATCGCCGACGATTTTCAGCGGCATGGACTGCTGCATTTTTTGCTGCGCCAGCGCCAGGGTGGCCACGCCTTTCTCACGGCTCAAGCGGCCGATATAGAGGAAATAATCCCCCGCCGTATCGCCCGGGATCGTGGTGCTGGCATCAATACCGTTGACGATCACATCGATCCGCGACCTGGGTAATTTACGCAGCAGCGTCTGACGCATAAATTCGCTGGGAGCTATAATGCAATCGAGCATGGCGTAATTTTGCGCGAACTTTTGCCAGTAGGCCTCAAGCGAGAGCAGCAGGCTTTTAAAGGTATCGCCCTGCTGGCAACGATGGCGAAAGGCGTTGCTCACCGAACCGGTAAGACAGTCATCGCAGACGTGGCCATCGCGCAGCATGGTGTACGATGGGCAGACGATTTTATAATCGTGCGCCGTCAGTACGGTTTTGCAGCCAAAGCGCTTAGCGACGCCAATCAAGGCGGGCGTCAGCTGGTGGTAGATATTATGAAAGTGCACAATATCCGGGCGCTGCTCCAGCAGCAGGGTGTTGAGTTTATTGCAGGCCTCAGTGTTGTAGATAAAGTCGATGCCCGCTTTGAGCTTGCCCGTAAGCCCGTGGCTTTGATGATAATCCACGTTATGTACGAAGAAGCTTTCCCAGGGCGAAGGCTTATTTTCCGCATGCTGCATGCTGAAGTCGACAACCTGATAGCCCGCTTGCAGCATGGCGTCTCGCTCCTGGAAAAAAACGGTTTCCGCTCCGCCCTTAATAAAAAAGAATTTATTAACGAATAATATTTTCATGTTCTGTCTGGATATGTTTTGGGTTGGAGACGGTCACGGCGGGCTGTTTCAGCGGATCGCGAACGGCGTTAATCAGGCCTCGCACCATACCTGCGGAAAATAACGATAAGTTGATCACGCTCTGGACGCCGTCCCGCAGCGACTTGTTTTTAATCGCCTTCAGCGCGATAAACGCAAGCAGCGGAAGCAGGGCGATAATAATCACACCGGGATTGAACGACAGGAGGCAAATAATCAATACCAGGATATACAGCGTGAATATCAGTTCGTTGCGAACAATCTTAAGCGCGGCGGGGAAATGCTTTTTCCCCCAGCAGTTGCGTAATAGCTCACCCGGCGCCCATAAAAAACCGTTCTTCCAGCGATAGGTCAACATTTTAAATGTCGGCATGGTATAGGACGCATGGCTAAAATAGGGCGCGGCGAGGCGGTGGAGTTTATAGCCCGCGGCCTGCAAGCGGATCCCCAATTCGGCTTCTTCATAACCGTGAAGGTTAAGATTGGTCAGATAGCCAATTTTCTCGATTGCCGAACGGCGATAGAGGCCGCCGCCGCCAAGATGATCGGTATCGCCCTGCGGATAGATAAGATGCAGGCGCTGCTTGCGCGATTTAAACTCATAGTTAGCGGCGTCATCCATCTCGACGCTGCCCGCCACGCCCGCATATTCAGGATGCGTTTCAAGAAACGCCACGGCGGTGTCGAGAAAACCCGGCTCCAGCTCCATATCGCCGTCCAGCAGCAGCAGATAGTCCCCTTCGCTGAATAACCAGCCCAGCTGGTGGCCCACGCCGCAGCAGCGATCTTTTGCGTTATCGAGGCAGACCACCATCGCGTCTTTGGCGACGGCCAGCTCGCGGGTATTGTCGGTGGAGAGGCTATCGGCGACGATAATCTGATGCGGGTAAGGCTGCAATTGCTTGCGGACGCTGTCGATCGTTTTTTCAATACCCTGCGCTTCGTTGAGGGTCTTAATGCTGACGGTAATTGATGGCGTTTTATTCATATTGGGTACCGGAGTTCAGACGGACGGAACGATGAATGACAATAAGCGTCCCGAGGGCCAGCCATAATAAAAACTGTAGCATGGGAATGATCATCAGGATCTGGCTATAGGGAAGGCTGAGTAAACAGCCGATGGCAAAGACGTAAAACGCAGGCGCGGAGCTGAGCAGCTGTAAATCTTCATGTTTGAGATCGTAGCGGGAAAAGGTCTCTTTGGGCCGCATGCCGATAAGAATAGAAGCAATCATGGCGATAAATAAGATCACGCCGATAATACCCACTTCCCACAGCATCATGCTTAGCGCGGTGGAGTCGAGTATCAGATGATACCAGGCGCCGATATAGCCTGGAGAGACGGTACTGCCGCTGTTGGTCGCGTTCAGACCGTAGCCAAATAGCATTCCGCCGGGGCCAAAAAGCTCGTTATGCTTAAGCCAGAAGAAAATAGTGGTAAACCGGCCGAGCTCGCCGCTTTCCATAATGTAGTTAGTATCAAAAATATAACCGAGGGAATCGATAAATACCGAGAGCGCGCTTTTGGTTGGATCCCCGCCGAAGGCCGACGAGTAGTTGGAGGCGAGAATGGTGATAGCGGCAAAAATTAACACCACCATTCCGGCGGCGATTATCATCAACGAGCGCAGGGTGACTTTGCTGATGCCGCTGACGTAAGCGGGCATGATCCACAGCAGCGCCAGTAAGAACGGCGACAGCAGAATCACGAATTTTACCTCGCCCACCACGCAGAGGAAAAAGGCCAGCACGATATGCGCCGCCATCGACTTGAACGAGCAGATACCGTGCTTAAATTCGGACACCTTCAGCAGCATAATCAGCAGGCAGAACATCCCCATGGCCGCGGTATTGCCGCCGCCCATCGGGTCGCCGCCAAACGTGCCGACCACCGAATCCCACTTTTCATCTTCGCCGCGCAAAGCCACGCGTTTTGGCACCACCACCAGCACCTGATAGATAGCCAGCGGGAACTGGACGTAGAACAGCCAGTAAAAAAGCTGAGTCAGGCGATGCAGCTGCGACTCGCGAAACATACCAAGCAGCATGCAAAACATCACCAGCGACAGGGCCAGTTCGTTTTTAAAACCGACGATGGCGGTGACGATGCCGGATTGTAAAACCGTGGCGCAGAGGCTAAGGATGATAAAGGTCAGATACAGCGCCAGCACCACCTTCTCGCGCGCGCTGAGCGCCAGGGGCTGCTGCCGGCTTTGCATCATCAACAAAACTACCATTACCAGCACCATGAAAAACGGAAGCCATAATACGGCGACAACGCCGGTGAAATACTGCACCGTGCCGCAGAAGACGATGGTCGTCAGCGCGAATATCTCCAGATAGCGACCGGTGTTTAGCTGCATATTTTCTGCTCCTGCCGGGAGAGCTGCAGCGCCCGCTTATTCATTTTCAACAGAATGAACAGATAGCGAATGCTGGTAAGAACAGAGAAGGTCAGCAGAGCAATTTCATAGCTTTGGCCCAATTCAGGTAGAGCGATAAAAGCGACGATAATGATCAGCAGCTGCTCTATCTGAATGCGTAAAAAATAGCGTTTAGAACCAAAGATAAGCTCAATAACGGTCAGCGGACTGACGGCCAGCGCGGCGAACAGATAAGGCAGCATATAGCGTGAGGTTGGAATGGAATTGAGCCACTCCTGGCTGAAGCCCAGGCGCATGACCAGCGGATAGAAAATCCAGATCCCAAGGATACAGATCAGCGCCGCGGCCATCAGCAGCAGGCGAATTTTTTTGTATTCCGCATAGTTAAAGGTGTTGTTGCGAAAATCCATCGACCATTTTGAAAAGATGGAGTTGCGCACCGCGTTACCGACAATCATCACCGGCGATAAACAGAAGCGGCTCACCACCGAGAAATAGCCCGCGACCAGCGGTGAAAACCAGACGTTAATCAACATCGTCGGCAGGTTATTGCTGGCCATCGCCAGCACTTCCGCGCTGCCGACGCGGCTGAGGTGCTGCCAGTGCTGGCGCGCAAAAAGGCCGTTCGCCCGCGGTGAAAAGTGTGCCGGCGTCAGGGTGCTGAAGCGAAACAAACGCAGCAGGCAGAGGCCGAGCAGCAGCAAAATGCCCGCCATCCAGGCAATATAGAACAGCGTGGTATTCGGCATCGCCAGCAGAGCTATCGCCACCACCAGCGACACGGCGATACGCTGGAAGGTGAGGAACTGATAGTTACCGCCGCGCAGCGAGAGGTTCTCGGCGATCAAAACCAGCGCATAGCCGAAGGTGAGCAGGTAGAGAAACGCGATATTGAGATGGAACATCAGTCCCGTGACCACCGCCCACGGCAGCGCCAGAAGCAGGCTTTGCAGCAGGCAAAACACCACGTTCTGCCCCAGCTCATGCTCTTCCTGGCGCGGGATCAGCAGCTGCGACGCAAAGGTGCAAACCTGCGCGCCAATCAGCACGTTGCTGTAGATCATCGCATAGTGCCCGACTTCCGCCATGCCGTAGCGATGGGAAATCAGCCATACGGAAAAAGCGCCGATCGCCTGCGAGAGGACCGAGGAGCTGGCGATTGAAGAAATACTCTTAATTAAGTTCATAATCGCTACTTCGGTGAAATCAGTTCGCCCATGCCGCGCTCGGGCAGGCGTTTGCCCTCCTGCGTCTCCAGGTTCTCTTCTTGCACCCGGTTAAGCATGGTGGCGACTGGGGTTGGCGCGGCGGCTTGCAGACGATGTTGCGCGTCGCGGATGCGCGACGCCTGCTCGCCTGCGTTGACCACCAGCAGGCTGATATCGACGTGCGGCGCCAGCAGCAGGGCGTCCTGGGCCAGCCCGAGCGATGGCGCATCAATAATCAGATAATCGTAGGTCTGCCGCAGCGTCGTCAGCAGCGCCGGGAGCCGTTCAGAAGTGAGCAGCAGCAGGGCTGAGTCGCTGAGTTCGCCTCGCGGCATAAAATCCAGCGTCTCGGAAAGGGGGACCACCGCCTGGGACGCGGCGCTGCGGCCATCAAGACGCTCGCTGAACCCTGTTTTATGCTGAGGATAGCGCGCGGAGAGCCCCGCGCTTGCGAGATAATCTATATCGATGAGTAAGGTTTTGCCTGACTTAGCGGCGGACCACGCCAGCATTTCGGCAATCAGGCTGCTGCCGGCGTGGGCCTGTGCCGAGGTCACCAGTATCGTCCCGCTATGATTATTCTGGCCGAGCAGCGCCAGGCGCAGGCTGTGGAGCATATCGGCATACAGCAGGTTCTGGAACGTCAGCTTCGCGCTGTTCGCCTGAGGCAACAGCGGAAACTCACCGCTGGCATCAAGGCCCGTTTTGGCTTTGAGTTCGCTGATGCTGTTCACCGTTTTGTCGAGCGCGGTGCTGACTATCAGGTACATGATGTACAGCGCCAGCGCCATCAGGGTCGCCATCACGATAAGCAGACCGCGCTGCGGTTTAGAGGGAAGGTTTGGCGGCACGGCGGCATCGTAGATCACTTCATCGGGAACCGAAAAGCTCTCGGAGAGCTTCTGCTCATTCGCCCGCTGATACAGCGATTTATACAGCTCTTCGGTTTTGTTCAGCGCGGTCATCATGGTGTTGTATTTGTCGCGCCTGGCGCCCAGCGCCTGGAAGTCGGCTTTCTGATCGTCGAGCATCTTCTGATAGTGCTGTTCATCGTCCAGCGCGATCTGATACTGCTGGCGTAAGCCGTTAAGCAGTTCCCCCAACACCTGGCCTATCTGCCCGTTCACGACCTGCAGCTGGGCCTGAGCCTGAAGATATTTCGGATGCTTAGGGCCATAGTGTTTCGCCGCTTCCGATAGGTTACGCCGCGTCTGGATCAGCGCGATGCGCAGATCCTGAATCTGCGGATGACCGGAAATTTCCGGCAGCGAGATGATGGCTTCCGGCGCTTTTCCCTGCTGGCGGCGCACTTTGTCCCACACCGTTTGCGCTTTCAGACGGCGCTGGGTGGCGTCGGCCAGATGGTTAATCACGATCCCCAGGCGCTCGGTCTCGTAGCCATCCATGCTGCGAAAGGTCAGCAGGCCGTTTTGTTTGAGAAAATCATCGATGTCGGCTTTCTGGCGATCGAGCTTATCGCGCAGATCGTCCATCATTTTCTCGTTCCAGCCCTGGGCCTGGAGCAGGATTTTCTGCTTCTGCGCCAGGCTGTAATCGATAAACGCCTGCGCCACGCCGTTGGCGATATCGGCGGCTTTTTGCGGCGATTTCGCCTCCATCGAAACGGATACCAGCTGCGTGGTGCGCACGCCGGAGATGGTCAGGTTTTTTTGCAGGGCGCGCAGCGCATTATTGACCCGCGCGGCCTCATCAAGATTGTCCCCGCCGTTAAATTCCGGGTCCCGATCCAGCTTTAGCGCTTTTACCGCGGCTTCCAGCACCACGCGGGAGCCCATCAGCGCGTATTTGGTTTCATAGTAATCGCTGCGGGTGGAATCATAGTTTTCCAGCCGCGGCAGGGGGGTAACATCCTGCGACTGCGCTTTAAACAGCACCGTCGCGGTTGCGGTATAGCTGGATGACATAAAGCGCGTCAGGATCCACGACGCCGCGGCAGCCACCACCACCACCACCAGGCACCAGATCAGCTTGTGCTTAATTTTGTTGAAATAAGGCGTGAAGTCGATAAAGCCTTCTTTCTTCTTTCCATTTTCAACTAATGAAATAGCCATATCAGAAGAAACTCATGCCAATGATGATGGTATCTCCGGCCTGTACGGCGGAGTCGGCGGCGACGTTTTCCAGCAGTTTACCGCTGCGAAACTGACGAATGCGGATGTCATGGCGATCGGCGCGATCGGTAAACCCGCCGGCCAGCGCAATGGCTTTTTCAGCGGTTAAGCCCGGTTCCCAGGCGTAACCGTCCGGTTTTTTGACTTCGCCTAACAGATAAATTTTACGGTATTCGGCAATGCTCACGGTCACCATTGGCGCCTGCAGATAGTTACCGCGCAGCTTATCGGCAATTTCGTTGCCGACCTGTTCAGGCGTTTTCCCTTTCAGCATCAGGGAGCCTATATAAGGATAATCAACGCTGCCGCTATTATCGATTTTTACGCGCATAGTGAGATCCTGCTCGCCGGAAACCGCGATATTGATCTCATCTCCCTGGTCCAGATGATAAACGGCATCCGGCGGCGTTCGGATTGTCTGCGGCGGCGCCGAACAGCCCGCCAGCCATAGCGCCAGAAGAGAAATCACCGCCCGTTTTCCATAGCTAAGGATCATATTTGTACCTGCGTCATAAAAATAATGGCCGAGTCGTTGTAGCCCAGCGTGCGCTCGACCTCATGGTCATAGTCCGGGCCAATATAAAAGGCATCTTTTTCTTTATTAGAATGCATCGTGTTCCATTGCAGCTTCAGCTGAAAATTAACGGATGGGCGGTAGTCGTAGTTGAAGGTGAGCGACACGAGGTTTGATCGATCTTTGCGTCCGTTAGTCTGGTGTTTGTAATCCTCTGTAATATAAGAGTAATCAACCAGAGTGGAGAACCTGTCGACCAGCCAGTGGTGCTCATAGCCCAGACCGAAATTTGATACCAGAATATAGCCGCCGGAGTCGGTGGGATCTTTTATTCGTTGTGAACTGTGTAGGTTGAGCTTTATCTGTTCAAGCGGTTTCCAGTCGGCGTTAATATCCCAGTTCAGGCCGTTGAACCCCTGCGAGTCGGGATTATGGATAAAATCTTTATACAACCAGGCGACGTTGCCGTTGATCTCGGTCTTGCCGGAAAGACGATTTTTCATGCCGACCAGCAGATAATATTCATTACTGTCTTTTAACGGGTTGAGCTCATAGCGACGCTGGTTGGTAATAAAACTGTAGCGATAGCGCAGCGTCTTGGCTTTTTGATCAAAAAGCTCGGCGACCAGGCTGTTTTCATGCCACTCCTGATCGTGCATGTAGTAATGAAAGTCGGCGCTGGCGTCCTCAATGCTGTCGAGATTGCGAAAGCGCAGCTGCTTATGCATTAGCGCAACTTCTGCTTTACCGCGCCCTTCCGGCGCCCCGTAGCTATAGCGCAGTTCACTGTTAAAGAAGCGCGTGGCGATGGGCTTATTAATGCCAAACTCTTTAAACTGCTCGGGGAGAAACCCCTCGGTGGTATCGCGGCCGCGCTCTTCATGGCCGAACGTTTCATCGAGATCCAACGACAGCCCGTGCATGCTGCCGAAGCGCCATTTGCCGTTAAACATAAAAAAATGGTTGTCGCGGTTATCTGCGCTATCGCTGGCGTAGCGGCGGTAATCGCCGGAGTACATCAATAAATAGCGGTCCTCGTAGCGCTCGCCGATGGCTTTGAAAATCGGCTTAACGCCTTGATAAGCTGAGCCTATTTCATTCCCGCCGTAGCGTTGCCAGGTCACGTTGTCATTGTAACCGACGTCATAACCCACCTGGCTCTCGAAATCGATGCCAGCCACACCGGTATGTGGTTTTGCCTGCAGGTCAGCCCATGCGTAAGGCATCGCCAGCAAACCTGCCAGGAAAGTGAGTTCAGAACGCATTCTTCCCCACAAATCCGCGGAAAAACGTTAAAAACACAATTTTAATGTCCAGCAGCAGCGACCACGACTGAATATATTCCAGATCGTACTGAATGCGTTTTTCCATTTTATCAATCGTGTCGGTTTCGCCGCGAAAACCGTGTATTTGCGCCAGCCCGGTAATGCCGGGCTTCACTTTATGGCGGATCATGTAATTTTCCACCAGCACGCGATACTGCTCATTATGCGCGACCGCGTGAGGGCGTGGGCCCACTATCGACATGGTTCCCTGCAGCACGTTAAAAAACTGCGGCAGTTCGTCAAGCGAGGTTTTACGTAAAAAGGCGCCGAAGCGGGTTATGCGCGGATCGTTACGCGTCGCCTGGGTCACTACCGCGCTGTTTTCCATCACGCGCATGGTTCTGAACTTCCAGACGGGGATCTGTTTACCGTTCAGGCCGTAACGGTTTTGTTTAAACAGCACCGGGCCCGGCGAAGTCAGCTTAATGCCGATCGCCACCGCCAGCATGACTGGCAGGCTGACCAGGGTAAAAAAAGCGCCAAGCACGATATCTTCGATACGCTTGAGTACTGCGCCTTCGCCTTCAAATGGTGAGGTAAAAATGCTGATCGTCTGAATATTGCCGAACATCCGCAGCTGAGAAATATGTGAGCTGTAGGAAAAGAGGTCCGGTACCAGAAACACATCTACGGTGGTGTCGGAAAATTCATTCAAGAACTGGCGAATACGCTGCTGGGCGACCATCGGCAGGGCAATATAGACTTCATCGATTTCTCCGGCTTTCGCCAGCGCCAGCAGGTCGCGCGAGTTGCCTTTTTTCTCAATGCTGAACAGGCGACTGTCGCGCTGCACGGCGCGGTCCTCAAAGAAGGTGATGTCAATCCCGTCGTGGGTATACTCCTTAAACAGCGCCTGCTCGATGGCCAGCCCGGCTGGCGTTATGCCTAAAATAGCCACCTTGAGTCTGGATTTGAAAAAATAGCGGCTGGAGATAACGCGAATCAGAAACATACTAATAAATATGGCAATCGAGCACAGCACAATAATTTCAGCTAATCGCACCGCGTTTGTGCTGGCGTGATTGTTCAGTAATACTTCGGCGCTTACAAACAATAAAAATGATAACAAGCCGCTTATGCTGACGCTGAAAAACAATTTAGTTAATTTTTTTAAATACTGGCCTTTAAATTGACCAGAATATAGCTGAAAGTGTTCATTGGCTCTGATAAAAATCAGTGAATATATTATGCCCAGGAACAGAGAGGCCGTTGAGGGTTCGACGAAAAAGTATTTTAAATAAGCGAAAATAAACAAGTTGACGGCAATAAAATCCAGTAGCTTCATCAGCTTACTATAGCGGGCGTTGTAAATTTTAATGGTGCTATCCGTCATCTTTTTGCTCGTTTTATAGTCAATAAAATGATGTCCTGTCCTTCTTTAAAGCTGAATTTATGTCTATGAATCTATTCAAAAATTAAGCTTTAGCTCGGCGTTGATTATTGTAGCCTACGATTAATCCTATGTCGAACCTGCCCCGGACTGAGAGGAGATAACTTTTCCTGACGGGCAATAATATTTTATCATTGCCTGAAGCATAAAAATGGCGGTTACGATTAAATAGGGGCGGAGAGAACCGGGCGGCAAACGAACGGCCATCATGACTACATTTCCTGGCCGATCCGCACTTGAGCGTTAAAAAATTCGCGCCAGCGGGGCTGGCGCGTTTATTGGTTAAATCCCAATGCACATGTATTTGATTTCTAAGTAATCATCGATGCCATACTTCGACCCTTCACGGCCGAGACCGGAAGATTTCACGCCGCCGAACGGGGCGACCTCGGTGGAGATCAGGCCGGTATTAATCCCAATAATGCCGTACTCCAGCGCTTCGCCGACGCGAAAGACGCGGCCCAGATCGCGAGCGTAGAAATAGGCCGCCAGGCCGAATTCGGTGTCGTTGGCCTGAGCAATAACATCCGCTTCATCTTTAAAGCGGAATAGCGGGGCGAGGGGGCCAAAGGTCTCTTCTTTCGCCACTTTGGCATTACCGGGGACGTCCACCAGAATCGTTGGCTGAAAGAAGTTTCCGCCGAGCTCATGAACTTTCCCGCCGGTTACTATCCGCGCGCCTTTGCCCAGCTCATCGGCGATATGCTCCTGCACTTTAGCGATCGCTTTCTCGTCAATCAGTGGCCCGATGGTGACGTTGGGCTGCAGGCCATCGCCGATTTGCAGCTTACTCACCGCCTGCTGAAGCTTTTCGGTGAAACGATCGTAGACGCCATCCTGGACGTACAGGCGGTTGGCGCAGACGCAGGTCTGCCCGGCGTTGCGAAACTTGGAGGCCAGCGCGCCTTCGACGGCTTTATCCAGATCGGCGTCATCAAAAACGATAAACGGCGCGTTGCCGCCGAGCTCCAGCGAGACCTTCTTGATATCTTTCGCGCACTGTTCCATCAGCTGGCGGCCAATTTCCGTCGAGCCGGTAAAGGAGAGTTTGCGCACCAGCGGGTTGCCGGTGAGCTCACCGCCGACCTCGCTGGCCGAACCGGTAACGACGTTAAATACCCCTTCGGGGATCCCGGCGCGGTTGGCGAGCTCCGCCAGCGCCAGCGCGGAGAACGGGGTCTGGCTGGCGGGCTTGAGCACCATCGTGCAGCCAGCGGCCAGCGCCGGGCCCGCTTTACGGGTGATCATCGCCGAGGGGAAATTCCACGGGGTGATAGCGGCGGTCACGCCTATCGGCTGCTTAATCACCAGCAGCCGCTTATCGGCCTGATGGCCGGGAATGGTATCGCCGTAGATGCGTTTGCCCTCTTCGGCAAACCACTCGATAAAGGAGGCGGCGTAGCTAATTTCGCCTTTTGCTTCCGCCAGCGGTTTCCCCTGTTCCAGCGTCATCAGGCGCGCCAAATCGTCCTGATGTTCCATCATCAGCTCAAACCAGCGGCGCAGGATACTGGAGCGTTCTTTGGCGGTAAGGGCGCGCCATGCGGGCAGCGCGCCGGCGGCGGCATCGATAGCCTCGCGGGTTTCTGCGGCGCCCATTTTGGGCACGTTGCCCAGCTGCTGGCCGTTGGCGGGGTTCGTGACCGCGAGGGTCTCTTTGCTGCTGGCGTCGCGCCAGCGTCCATTAATCATTGCCTGCTGGCGAAAAAGGGTAGGGTCGTTAAGTTGCATGGTTACGTCCTGTCCTAATCTGTTTTAGTAGTGAATGTGTCCGGCTCGGCGGGGGCTGCCATCGATTGATACTCGCGGCAGACCCAGCGGTATCAAACATCTGTCCCTGTCTAGTGTAGTCGAACGCGTTCAGGAAGCCGGGGGTTCTACGGCTGCAATAACCATATTTAATTTACGGTTATTTGAACTGGCGGTACGTTATTGTGCAAAAAATGCGGTATTTTTTATGCTCAACTGGCAAGAAAGGAGCGCTCTATGTCACAGCAAGAAAGGTTTTGTCAGGCCTGTGGAATGCCGATGTCCGCCGAAGGTGCGAAAAGCGCAAGCGACGATTATTGCGCCTGGTGCTGCGATAGCGAGGGGAAGCTTAAGTCCTGGGAGGATGCCGTTTCCGGCCTGGCCGAGTACCTCGATTCCTGGCAGAAGGTCGGGCCCGTGGAATCACGCAAGCGGGCGATGCGTTATTTAACCGCCATGCCCGCGTGGGCCCATAAAGCGGAAGATTAATCGGCTGCCCGGAGCCAATAACTCCGGGCTTTTAACGTTATCAGAACTTCCAGGAGACGCTGCCGACGATGCTGCGCTCCGCGCCAAAGTAGCAGTAGGAGAGCGAGTTACAGGCGGCAATGTAGCTCTTGTCGGTCAGGTTATTGACGTTCAGCTGGGCGCTGAGGCCTTTAATTCCCACTTTCGACAGGTCATAGCCGATCGTCATATCCACCAGCGTCCAGGACGGTAGAGTGTGCGTATTCAGGCGGTCGCTGGTAATGCCGTTGACGTAGCGCACGCCTGAACCCAGCGTCAGGCCATCCAGCGGGCCGCTTTTCACATCATAGCTCAGCCAGGCGCTGGCCTGATTGCGCGGCGCGTAGACGGCGCGCTTGCCTTGCTCTTCCGGGCTGCTTTTCTTATAGCGAATGTCGGTCCAGGTATAGGCGGCCTGCAGGCGGAAGCTGTCCGTTAGCTGGCTGATCGCCTCCAGCTCCACCCCTTTCGACTCAATTTCACCAATCGAACGATACGGATCGGTCGGTTCTTCTTTGGTGGCGATATTGGTCTGATTGATGCGGAATACCGAGGCGCTGAACTGGCTGTTCATTCCTTCCGGCTCATACTTCAGCCCGGCCTCCCACTGCTTGCCTTTCATCGGATCCAGCACGTTGCCGTTTTCGTCGGCGAAGCTGGTGGGCGTAAAGGCGGTGGAGTAGCTGATGTACGGGGCAAACCCGTTATCGAACAGATACAGCAGCGCGGCGCGGGTGCTGAAGTTGTTCTTATCCAGATCGCTGCGCGTTTGATTAAGCTTATCGATGTTGGAGACGCTGACCTGGTCATAGCGTCCGCCGAGGGTGAAGCGCCAGCGCTCCCAGGACATTTGATCCTGTAAATAGTAGCCGGTCTGGCGCAGCTTGTGCTTCTCGCGGCTGTACATGGTGATGTAATCCGGCTTCGCGCCGTAGACCGGATTAAAAGCGTCGATGGCCGGGAATGCGCCATAGTAGCCGGTGGTGTCGTTGCTGCGGTCCTGATAGTCGATCCCTATCAGCAGGCGATGGTTAACGGCCCAGGTATCGACGCTGCCGTCGAGCTGGTTATCGAGGGTGATGGCGTTCATCTTTTCGTCCGAGCCGGAATAGCCGCGGTTCAGCTCGGTTTCGTTCAGCCAGCCCGCGGCATAAACCTGATTCAGCTCGACTTTGGTATGCAGGTAGCGCAGCTTCTGCCGCACCGACCAGCCGTTATCAAACAGATGCTCGAAGTTGTAGCCGACCATATTTTCGCGGCGATCGTACTTGTCGTAGTCATCTTCTCCCTCGAAGAAGGTGTTAGCGATTTTCTTGCCGTAGTGCGGCACCACGGTACCTTCATAGGGGAGGCCCGAGTGGCTGCCGCCCTCCGGGTCGCGATGCAGATAGGCCATTAAATCAAGGCGCGTCTGGTCGGTGATGCGCCAGGTCAGGCTGGGCATAATCGCGTAGCGCTGCTCTTTTAAGGTATCAAACTGCGAGTCCGCATAGCGGGTCATGCCGCTTAAGCGCGCCGCCACGCGATCGTTATCGTCCAGCGCCCCGGTAACGTCAAACGCTGCCCCGCGCTGGTTGTTATTCCCGGCAAACAGCTTAATTTCTCCGCCGGGATCGAATGAGGGTTTACGCGAGGTGAGGGCGACGATGCCGCCGGGTGAAGAGCGGCCGTACAGCACCGAGGCCGGGCCGCGCACCACTTCGATATTTTCCAGGAACCACGGATCGACCACCAGCGAGCTGTGCGAGTTGGTATCGCCCATCATTTTCAGGCCGTCGAGATAGACGTTATCCAGGCTGCCGTCGGAGAAGCCGCGCAGGACGATATAGTCAAAGCGGTTGGAGGCGCCAATCTGGTTGCTGTAAACCCCGGGGGTATAGCTCACGGCCTGGCGGACGCTGATCGCGCCCTGTTCTTCAAACTGCTCGCGCGTGATAATAGACACCGATTGCGGGGTCTCTATATCCGGGGTGGCAATTTTGGTCGCGCCGCTCTGCATCTGCGAAGTGACCACGATGGTTTCGTTTTTTGTTGTTTCCTGGGCCAGCAGCGGGAAGGCGACGCCGCCGGTCACCCATCCTACCAGTAGCGCCAGGCGAGTTTTCGCAAACATGAACATCTCCAAAGGCATTTCTAATTGTTAATAAGAATTATTACCTTTTTGATGCTCTCTATAGCTATGCGCAATGCCAGGATACGTATGCGCGCTGCCAAAGACGCTGACTATTTTTCGCAAAAACGGGAAAAATAGATTAGCCCGGCTTTTGCACATCGCAGGGCGAGATGCCGTAGCGCCGACGAAAAGCCGTAGAGAAGTTGGTGGCGTGCTGGTAGCCCGACATCCAGGCCGCCTGCTGCACGCTATAGCCCTCCAGCAGATAGCCTCTTGCCCGCGCCAGGCGGCAGTCGCGCAGGTAGTCAAAAACCGAACAGCCGTATGCCTGGCGAAATTTGCTGCGCAAGCTGCTGGAGCTCATCGCCGCCCGCTGGGCCAGCTCATTGAGGGTGTAGTCGTTTTCCGGCGACTGCTCCAGCAGGCGGCGAACTCTCTCCAGCCGCTGCTGTTCGCCGCCCGCCGGGGCGACGTGCTTCGCGCTTTCATCCTGACAGACGCTCAGTCCATGGCCGAATAGCTGCAGGATAAGCCCTTCCAGCATCAGCTGTCGGGACACGCGACTCAGCGCGCTCTGCTGCGCGTACTGCAGTCCGCTCAGCAGAAAACCCGGTATCTGCCAGATAAGCGTTGGCGTCTGGCACCTTTCCCACTCGCGCATCAATGAATCGAGCAGGCCATCGCGCCAGGTGCCGTCCGGGTAGAGTCCGAGGGAGAGCGTACGGAGCCGGCTGTCGGCATCGTGGCGGGCGCGCATGGCCTGATGTTCGCTAAGGCGCGAGGTGAAGGCCATCCCGGAACGCACCAGGTGCTGCTCCCCGTTGAGGGTCAGCGCGACGCAGCCTTCCAGCACCACCAGCATATAGAGCGGGCTACTGTGGCGGGAGGTGGTCTCATAAGGCTGCAATACGTGAACATCAGAATGGGTGACGCACATGCCGCAGGGCAGGGTCATCTCTTCCACTTCTCCCCGCAGCACCGGGCTGGTGTGTGAAGGCTCCGGCTTTTGCAGCAGCTGCGGGAAGCGGTAGTCGATACCGTATCGTTCACCAAACGCCATAAACTCGCTGACGGAGAAGGTTTTCCTCAGCGCCTGGCGGGCGGGTTCGTTCTGCGTAGTTGTCTTGTTCATGCGGTTTTCGGCACCGGAGAGGGCGTCATCGGATGACGTCACCTTATCACTGCGCGGGCAGGGCGACAATAAAGATGAGAATCATTATCAACTTTTGCGCTGTGGCACAGAAGGCGCGCGGACGGCCGCTATCCGTGCGCCAGCGGCAGGGATCAGGCGTCTGCGTTGTCCAGCGGCCAGGAGTCGAACAGGTAGCCGTCGAAGTAGATATCATCGACGTTGGAGAACTCCAGCAGGCGGCGTTTGACGTTTTCCAGATGCTGCCACATGGCAAGCTTGGCCGCCCGGGCGTCTTTTTTGATTAGGGCGGCGAGGATCCGTTTATGATCCACCAGCCACTCCTGGCGGTAGTGGGTATCGCCGAGATGGCGATGCAGCTGGATCCACATGGGGTTATTTTCCCGCCATTGCCATGACTGCCTGAACAGCTCGACCAGCATACTGTTGTGGGTCGCTTCGGCAATGGCCAGATGAAACTGCATATCGCCGCTTTCGGAGCCGCCCGGCGCGCTGCTGGCCAGCTCGCGCTCCTCCAGCTGCAAAGCCTGGCGCATTTTGATGATATCTTCCCGGGTTGCCTGCAGGGCGGCAAATTCGGCGATATTGCTCTCCAGCAGCTGGCGGGCCTGCAGCAGTTCAAACGGACCGGCATCATTGCAATGATTGATGTCCGCGCTCTCCGCCGCGCCTTCTCCGACGGCGTTATCGAGCACGTAGATCCCGGCGCCGCGGCGCACTTCGACCAGCCCTTTAATCTCCAGCATGATCAGCGCCTCGCGGACCACGGTGCGGGTCACGTCCAGCATCTCGGCGATTTCGCGTTCCGGCGGTAAGCGATCGCCGGGGTTATAGGGCGTCTGGACGATCAAATTGCGGATCAACGCGCCGACTTCCTGATAGGGTCTGTGCTGAGAAGTTTGTGATTTCATGATGTTATGCTGTGAGATGCGATAGCCCGGTGGCTGACTATAGCATCTGGCCAGGGGGTTGGCACCTCCCCGTGCGCGGAGAGTGGGAAAACGGGTCAACCACATTGGTGTGCAGTTGACCCGTAGCAGGACAGAGCGTTACAGGCCGCCGCCGAGCGCCGCAACGCACTCGCGGGCACCGCGTTCGCACAGCGCGTGGTAAGCCTGCGTCACCGCCGCAATAAAATCGCTATTGTCCGGCAGATCGTGGGCAAAAATTCCGCTTAACGCCAGCAGCGCGGCGACGCGTTCTGCACCCCGATAACGCTGGTTGATCTGTTGGATCTCCGCCAGCAGCGGGTCGACGACATCAATAGGCTGCCCCCGCTCGTCGATGCCCTGGGTATAGCGCATCCAGCCCGCCACGCCGAGCGCCAGATGGCGCCAGCTGCTGCCGTTTTGCAGATGCAGACGGATGGGATCCAGCAGGCGCTGCGGCAGCTTCTGGCTACCGTCCATGGCGATCTGCCAGGTACGATGGCGCAGCGACGGGTTGCTGAAACGGGCAATAAGCAGCGTGGCGTAGGCCTGGAGATCGGTGCCTTCCGGCATGGAAAGCGTCGGCGCCTGCTCCTGCATCATCAGGGCGAAAGCCGCTTCGCGATAGGCCGGGTTGGTCATGGTATCGGCGATGGTTTCATAGCCGCCGAGATAGCCAAGATACGCCAGGAAGGAGTGGCTGCCGTTGAGCATCCGCAGCTTCATCATTTCAAACGGCACGACGTCTTCAACAAACTGCGCGCCGACTTTATCCCACGCCGGGCGGCCGCTGACGAAGCTATCTTCAATCACCCACTGGCGGAACGGTTCGCAGGCGATGGCGCACGGATCGTAGACCCCAAGCTGGTCGGCAATCTCCTGCAGCGTTTCCGGCGTCGCCGCGGGTACGATGCGGTCAACCATGGTGCACGGGAAGGTGGCATGGGCTTCAATCCATGCCGCCAGCAGCGGGTCGCGCGCCTGGGCCAGGCCAAGCACCGCCACTTTCGCCACGTGGCCATTCTCGCGGACGTTATCGCAGGACATCACCGTAAAGGCCTCAAGCCCCTGCTCACGGCGCAGGCGCAGCGCTTCGACGATATAACCTATGGCGGATTTCGGCGTCTCCGGGTTGGCGAGGTCGTGTTGAATCAGCGGGTTGTTGAGATCGAGCTGGCCGCTGGCCGCATCGGTGCAGTAGCCTTTTTCAGTGACCGTCAGGGAGACGATTGCCGTGTGCGGACGCGTCATGGCGCGCAGAATGCCGTCACAGCCGTCGATTTCCGGATGCAGTGCCTCTTTCATCGAACCGATAATTTTCAGCGCGGTGCTGTCAGCGCCTTTTTCCGCCACCGTGTAGAGCAGCTGCTGATTTTTCAGTTGTTCAATCAGAACGCGGTCGTTGCCCGGCATCAGGTTGACTTCGCAGATGCCCCAGTCGCTGTCGCTGGTTTCCAGCAGATGATGGGTATAAAGCGCCTGATGTGCGCGGTGAAATGCGCCGCAGCCCAGGTGAACGATGCGGGATTCCAGGCGAGAACGATCCCATGCGGGGCGCGTCACCGGCAGGTTGCTGTCGGCAATGGTTGCAGTCATAGCAAACTCCAGAGTGGGCCGCAAAAGGCGGCCGAAGAGGTAAAGGCGGGACGTCGGCCCCGCCAGTCAGGAATTAGCGGCTAAAAAAAGCGCGCTGAATCGCCAGCTCGACGCCGCGAACTTCAGCCAGCCCTTTCAGGCGACCAATCGCGGAATAGCCGGGGTTGGTTTTCTTTTTCAGATCGTCGAGCATCTGGTGGCCGTGGTCAGGACGCATAGGGATAAGATCCTCTTTGCCTTCCGCTTTACGGCGGTGCTCTTCTTCAACAATCGCTTTCACCACTTCGTACATGTCCACGTCGCCGTGCAGGTGAGCGGCTTCGTGGAACGTTTTCGGGTTCTCTTCGCGCAGCGTAGAGCGCAGATGGGTGAAGTAAATGCGCGGGCCGAACTGCTTAATCATATCCACCAGATCGTTGTCGGCGCGGACCCCGTAGGAGCCGGTGCACATGGTAAAGCCGTTAGCCATACTGTTCACCGTGTCGACCATCCACTGCATATCTTCGATGGTCGAGACGATGCGCGGCAGGCCGAGAATCGGGCGCGGCGGATCGTCCGGGTGTACCGCCATACGCACGCCAACCTCTTCGGCGACGGGGATAATCGCTTTCAGGAAGACGGCGAAATTCTCGCGCAGCGCGGCTTTATCAATATCTTTATAGGTGGCAAGGTGCTGGCGGAACTGGTCGAGGGTATATCCCTCTTCCGCGCCCGGCAGACCGGCGATAATGTTGCGGGTCAGGCGCGCTTTATCTTCATCGCTCATGGTGGCGAAACGCTGATTCGCCTGAGCGACCTCTTCGGCGTTATAGTCCGCTTCCGCGCCCGGGCGCTTGAGGATATGCAGTTCAAAGGCGGCGAATTCAATTTGATCGAAACGCAGGGCTTTGGAGCCATCCGGCAGGACGTATTCTAGATCGGTACGGGTCCAGTCGAGGACCGGCATAAAGTTGTAGCACACGGTACGGATGCCGCACTGGGCCAGATTGCGCAGGCTCTGCTGGTAGTTAGCGATCCACTTCGCGTAGTTGCCGGTATGGGTTTTGATCTCTTCGTGAATCGGTACGCTTTCGACCACCGACCATACCAGCCCGGCGGCTTCCACGATGGCTTTACGCTTGAGGATTTCGTCAACCGTCCACACTTCACCGTTCGGGATATGGTGCAGGGCGGTAACCACTCCGGTCGCGCCCGCCTGACGGACGTCAGCTAAAGTGACCGGATCGTTAGGGCCATACCAGCGCCATGTCTGTTCCATGCTTAACCTCTTTCACGTTATTGACCTGCTTCAGGCCGCTGCTTTGATGGTAGCGTCGGTTCCGGTCAACCATCGTAACGGAGGGGAAACCAGACGATATGGCGTATAAATTCCTCCAATTGGTCGAACATGTCAACCATGAATGGCAAATTGGTAAACCAAAGTGTGACGGAGATGCGCGAAAGGGAGGAAACGTTAAACAGGGCGGCATTGATAAACCGCCACGGGGCGCGGGCGGATTCTGCTGGCGTTAGCGTTAAGCAATTTTCATGTACTTCAAGAGATTACTCACAACCGGGGAAGTGGAATTCTTCATGGGCATAGGGTCAGCGCGCGGCGGGTAGCGTCGTGTTGCGAAATGGTTAACCAATGTGCCAAACCTATCGACCAGAAGAAGGGAGGCGGTCATTGATGCCGGCCGGAGCGCGTACGGACTCGCAGCAGATCACACTTTTTGATTATTACGATTTCCATATAAAAACTACGTGTTATCATTCCGCTGGTAAATACCTTTTCAACTCTCACCGAGGCTTTGATGCTGGAGAATGTCATCATCAGATAATCAGCTTCCCGACCTTTTCAGGCCGGACTGGTTATCGCTGCGCTTAAACCTTACGCGAACACCTGCGGGTGTTGGCTCGTTTTTACGCATGATGATTAACAGGTTTCTTCAGTATGAATCTATCCCGTCAGGAACAACGTACCTTACACGTTCTCGCTAAAGGTGGCCGGATCGCGCACATCCGCGATGCATCAGGCCGCGTCACCTCTGTTGAATGCTACAGCCGCGAAGGGCTCCTGCTCAGCGACTGTACGCTCGCCGTTTTCAAAAAACTCAAAACCAAAAAGCTGATTAAGTCCGTCAACGGACAGCCCTACCGCATCAATACCACCGGGCTGAATAACGTCCGCGCACAGCTGGACAATCGTTAAGGAGCCTCTGATGACAAACCATAGCTTCACTTTTCATGTCGCCTCTGAAGGCGATACCGATGACATTCTCGACGTCGAAACCCGGGCTTTCGGCTACAGCAAAGAGGCCAGGCTGGTGGCCGATTTGCTCAACGATGAGAGCGCCTGCCCGACGTTATCGCTGCTGGCCAGGCATAACGGAGAGGCGGTTGGGCATATTTTATTCACCCGGGCGACGTTCAAAGGGGAGCCGGACTCGCCGATGATGCACATCCTTGCTCCCCTGGCGGTGGTGCCGGAATACCAGGGCGTTGGCGTTGGCGGAGAGCTTATCCGGCACGGCATTGAGCAGTTGAAAGCAATGGGAAGCCAGATGGTAATTGTTCTGGGCCACGCCGCTTACTACCCCAGGCACGGGTTTGAGCCATGCGCGGGAGATAAAGGCTATCCGGCGCCTTATCCGATTCCCGAGGCGCATAAAGCCTGCTGGATGCTGCAGCCGATTTCGTCTCAGCCGCTGGGACGAACGGGCCAGATACAGTGCGCCCGGGCGTTAATGAAACCCGAGCACTGGCGCGAGTAATCAATAAGGAGATGATGATGACTATTGGCACGATTATTACAGGTTCCAGGCATATCGCGTTGTCATCCCGGGAGCGCAAAATCCCCTGGGATGAACCGGCTTTTAGCCAGCGCATGCTGGAAAACCATCTGTCGCAGGAGCACGACTGGGCCAGCCGCAGGCGGGCGGTTATCGAACAACAGGTCGCGTGGATTGCCGGACAGCTACCCGCCGGCGCGCGCATTCTGGACCTCGGCTGCGGGCCAGGCTTTTACACCCGCCTGCTGGCGGAGCGCGGCTTTTACTGTACGGGCGTGGATTTTTCGCCGGCGTCGATCGCCTGGGCCCGGCAGCAGGCGCAGGCGGCCGGGCTGGATATTGCCTATCACCAGCAGGACGTTCGCGACTACGCGCCGGAAACCCAGTTTGATTTCATTATGATGACCTTCGGTGAACTGAACGTGTTCAGCGCGGCTGAGGCCCGCTCGCTGGTTCATCGCTGCGCGCAGTGGCTGGTTCCGTGGGGAAAGCTGCTCATCGAGGTTCATACCTATGCTGAAGTTAAACGTCAGGGAATGGCCGATCCCGGCTGGCAGCGCTGTCCGCAGGGGCTGTTTCTTGATGTTCCGCACCTGCTGCTGACGGAGCACGCCTGGGATCCGGCGGCGCAAACCAGCTCCACGCGGTTTATGGCGATTGAAGAGAGCGGCAAGGTGACGCGCTTCGGCAGCCGGATGACCGCCTGGCACGATGACGCTTATCTCGACCTGCTGCGCACGGCGGGTTTGACCACCATTACCCGCCCGGATGAGGCGGAATGGCCGGTCAGCGAAACCTTTACCGGCAAGCTGTACGCGCTGCTGGCCGAAAAAAACGTTCCCGATTCTCTTTCCGCAAAACCCATAAAAGGAATTCAACCATTGGATATCCCACGTATTTTCACCATTAGTGAAAGCGCTCACCGCATCCATAACCCGTTTACGCCGGAAAAATATGCCGCCCTTGGCCGCGTGCTGAGAATGAAGGCCGGAACCCGGATACTCGACCTTGGCAGCGGATCGGGGGAGATGCTCTGTACCTGGGCGCGCGATCACGGCATTCGCGGCATCGGCGTCGACATGAGCGCGCTGTTCAGCGAGCAGGCTAAGCTGCGGGCAGAAGAGCTCGGCGTTGCCGACCGCGTGACGTTTATTCACCAGGACGCCGCCGGTTATGTGGCCGGGGAAAAATGCGACATCGCCGCCTGCGTGGGCGCGACCTGGATCGCCGGCGGCGTCGCCGGGACTATCGAGCTGCTGAGCAAAAGCCTCAAGCCCGGCGGTATGCTGCTGATCGGCGAACCGTACTGGCGCCAGGTACCGGCAACGGAAGAGATAGCACAGGCCTGTGGCGCCTCTTCGCTCGCCGACTTTCTGACGCTTGCCGATCTGGTCTCCTCTTACGATGCGCTTGGCTATGACCTCGTCGAAATGGTGCTGGCGGACCAGGAAGGTTGGGACCGCTACGAAGCGGCGAAATGGCTCACCATGCGCCGTTGGTTAGAGGAAAACCCCGATGATGATTTTGTGCCAGAAGTCCGGGCGGAGCTGACGATGGCGCCAAAACGCCATGCGACTTATACGCGTGAATACTTTGGCTGGGGCGTATTTGCGTTAATCAAGCGGTAGTTGAAATACCTGGCATAGCAGGAAGGCTATGCCGGGATCAGGGTGGGGGCAGAACCGAAGGAACGGGTGCCCCTGGGTGTTCTCTTGTCAGTTTACGCTTTGCCCTGGACAGCAGCCTGTTAGCGGCGAACTGGCCATATTCATTACGTTTTCAGGATAATTTCTTGGGGATTTCTGGCACTGAAAGCGCGTCAATTTGATTCTGCGTACTCCGCCGCTAATTATTTTTTTCCGGGCTCACAACCATCCAGACAGCTATACCTATAATGAGCGCCCCGATAACAAAACCATTGTTAACGGTTTCGTTCAGTACCATGTATCCCCATAGCACGCCAAATGGAGGAATTAAAAAGGTCACTGTGAGTGAACGTAAGGGGCCGATATCAGCGATAAGCCGGAAATAGAGTATGTAGGCAAATGCGGTACAGATCGCTCCCGCGGCAATGACGCTTATCCATGCCTCTTGCTGTAACCAGTTAACGGTCGGTCCACTATGGGGGCTCCATATAAAAAAGGGTAGCAAAAAAAAGGACGCACCTATCTGACTACCGAAGGCCACGATTTTAGGATCGAGTCCACCTTTATTTGAAATCCAGCTACGCGTCAGAAAACCGGCGATCGCATAGCAACTGGTCGCGATGAGGCAGGCAATAACGCCGGCAATTGGTTTCTCCGCTGACAGGGGTTCACCAATTGTGGTGATCGTGATGATCCCGACAACGCCCAGGAGCATGCCAGCCCATTTTCTGAAGGTTAATTTCTCTGCAAAAAATGCAAACCCAACCAGTGCCCCCATCAACGGCGTTGTTGCATTCAGAATGGCTGAATACCCTGCCGGTAACCATTTGGCGGCCAGGCAATACATCAGGAAGGGTAATCCAGAATTAATGACGCCAAGAATCACAGAGGACTTAAATTTATCTTTAAAGTCAAAAGAAGATTTAAAGATAAATAAAATAACCGCGAGTCCTGTGAAACCAAAAAAGACGCGCAAAAAAGCAGTGTTAATAGCGCCAAACTGCGGTACGGCTATACGCATAAAGAGAAAACTCGCGCCCCAGATAGCGGCGAGCAACAATAACCGAAGATAATCAGCAATGCGCATAGCGGTTCCTTTTATTTGAATGAGAAGTAACAACGCAACTGTGAAACAGGGCGGGCGTACTGACAAACAAGATTTTTGTTTATACTTAAGCTTTTCTAATTCATGAAGTCGTGTAGCCGATGAAAATGCCACCTTTACATGCGCTTATGTGCTTTGAGTCTGCGGCAAGGCTGATGAGTATGAAAGCGGCTGCCGATGAGTTATGCGTGACATCCAGCGCGGTCAGCCAACAGATTGCTAAGCTGGAAAGCATGACGAACAGCCGGTTGTTCATCCGTAGTCCTCGCCGTCTCGAACTGACAGCCGAAGGCCGCATCTACCTGCGGGCGATAAGGCCAGCTTTCAATCAGATAGCAGAAGCAACACAGCGCTTAATGAATGAAGGAAAGGCAAACAAAGTGACGGTCAGTTGCACAAGTGGTTTTGCCATCCAATGGCTCCTGCCGCGGCTGCCTGCATTTGAAAAAGCCAACGCGGGCGTGGAAGTGCAAATCAGTACAACCAACAGGCAGGTTGATTTACTGTCTGAAGGGATTGATTTCGCCATCCGACACGGGGCTGGTGACTATCCCGGGTTGGAGTCTGAGTGCCTGATAAACGATAAACTACTCCCGGTCTGTAGCCCCCGGTTAATTGCATCAGAAGACGAGCTCTCATCACCGGGCGATATGGCTGAATACACGCTGCTGCACGATGAACACCGGCTGGACTGGGCTCTCTGGTTTCGTGCTCTGGGTATTAGCGATCTGAAGACAGACACGGGGCCCGTTTTCATTGATTCCAACGGCGTGATTGAGGCCGCAATCGCGGGCAAAGGTATCGCGCTCGTGCGCAGTTCTCTTATTTGTGAAGAACTGAAGAGTGGTTTGCTGATTAACCCGCTAAAAATACCGGTTGATACGCCGATTGCGTACTATCTGGTGTACGATGAGTCCGCGGTCTTGCAGAAGATATGCCGGCGTTTCCGTGACTGGATAACCACGACCGCGACCAAAGAATTTCCCGCGATAGACAAGAGGGCTAAATAAAGAAGCTGACTCCAGTTCTGTCCGTACTCCTTCTGAATCCCCTGTGGCGTGGGGAGTAAATGGGGAGATAATCTCCTCTCCCCCTGGAAAGACATGTGTCTGGTCGTTGATTCAGGTGCGCTAAAGCGTTGAGAGGCTGCGTATTGCTGAATAGAGCAGCCCGGACGGTAGCAGCCCGTTTTATCAGAATTTGACGGTCACCTGATTGCCGAGCACCCAGGCGTTTTTAATCTCTTCGCTTCCTCCCGGATGAACGAGCAACTGCAGGTTAGGGCGCACGGTCAGCCATGGCGTCGCGCGAAAGCTATAATGCAGCTCTGCGGCATACTCGGCTCTGCGAACCGGAACATACAGAGGGTTATCATAATCATCGATCCCCCGCATCTGGTTCAGGAGCTGCGCCCGACGGGCGACTCTGTCGTTGGCGTGCATTTTACTGACGCCGAAGCTGATAAAGTCCTGCGGACGGCTGGCGAAAGGGCCTTGATAAATGGCGCCTGCCTGAATCTGATAGTCCATTGTCGCCGTATCTTTATCATTCATTGCCAGATGCCCGAAAAGGCTAAGGCCACGTTGGCGCTGGCTGCTCGAGTAGGTCAGCTGCTGGACGACATAGAGATAACCTCCGTAGCGGCCGTCGTGTCGCCGGGCGGCCTGGTGCGTGAGCACATAGGGATCGCCATTGTCATCATCCAGCACATCATTGGCGTCCGCCGTGTTATACCATCCCCCGAGTTTCCAGATGCCGGGGAGTTTTGCCGCGCCGAGAGTAGGTCGATATCCCAGTTCAAAAAGGTACATGTACCCCAGATGCCCGGTACCATCCAGCTGGAAGCTTCCGTGGCGGGTGGCGTAGGCAGGATTGTACTGAAACGCGCCGGCCTGGACGTAAAGCGCCGGGGCAGGGCTGTATTTAATACGGCCGCCCCACTGGCCTATGGGGGTGTTATACCAGACGCCGCTGCCGTGGCCGGCTAAAGAGCCGCACAGCGACAGGTTTTGAAAAAAGCAGCCGTTGTTATCAAAATCCTCTCCCGGCGGCATCAGGCCCACCTTGAGATCCAGCTTTTTATCCCACCCGGTTTTTTTGAACCAAAACTGCGTCGCGTGCCATGTTTGCCCCCGACCGTAGTTGCTCTGAACACCGGAGCCTATTACCGGCGCGCGCGGATCCTGAAGGCGATCCTGAGTCAAATCTCGCCCGTTACGATTATTCACCGACGCTTTAAATTCACCGTCGTGAATACCTAAAATCTTTTCCAGATCCATATTTACGCCGAGAATATACTGGTCGCTGTAGCGCAGAGTTTTATCGCGATCGTAACCGCCGGAGATATTCGTGGCCGTCATCGCGCTATATTCCAGCGTAAAATCATAACCATGACGGCGCAGATCCGTACGCACGCCTCCCCATTCTCCGGTCATGTTTTTTGCGGTGGGAGAAAAAAGCGTCTCGTTGGCCAGCGTCTGTAAAGGGTGTAGTAAAGCCAGCAGCATCGCGCCGCTGTGGATGAGTTTGTTCATGTTTTTACCGCCTGTTAATGATCCAGGTCTATGAATATTTCCCGGTAAGGCGCGGCTGAATCAGCCGACTGCGCCGACCTCCTGTCAAAGGTGGCTCCGCGCTTTCCGGAGCCACAGGCCGTCTATGGCGACAGCTCTTCTAACGATTTTCCTTTGGTTTCAATGGCAAAAAGCCAGGTAATTAAGCCGCCAATCAGCGCAATGACCGCGAAAGTGATAAACACAAAGCGGATCCCGAAGCCGCTGACGATAAAACCGACCATCAGTGGGCCGATGGATGACCCCGCCCGGAGCCATGCGCTGGAATACGCGGTGCCGATAGCGCGCAGTCGGGTGGGATAAAGCTCAGCCGCGTACAGATAAAGCGAGAAAGCGATGGTCTGCAGAATGGCGTAGGTCAGGCTGCCCAGAATCAAAATTTCAACGGCGGATTTCGCGCCCAGAACGGAGAGCGTGATCAGCGGAACGACGGCCAGTAAAAAGGCCCATGTGTACCAGCGTTTGCGCCCGACGCGGTCGATCATCAAGGCGCAGATCACTGAAGCCACGACGCCGCAGGAAGAGGTGATCCAGCCGTAGGCCAGGCTGGTATCGAGGGAGAGGTTAAACCAGGTTTTGTAGAGAGTTGGAAACCAGGTGATCATTCCGTTGTTGACGCTATAAACCGTCAGCCACAGTCCCCATAGCATAAAGGTGCGGGATTTATAGATACCGCCAAAGAGGGCTTTAACCCCTTCCGGAGCCGCTTTTTGCGCCGCGGGGGCTTTTATTTCCGGTTCGGGCAACGTCATCCCGCGCCTGATGACCTCTGATTCCAGCGTCGATACGATGCTGTCCGCTTCCTTCAGCCTCCCTTTTGCTGTCAACCAGCGCGGTGATTCCGGCATCAGCCAGCGCAGGGGAACGGTCAGCGCGGAGGGGACTAAGCCAATTAAAAACATGACTTTCCAGCCATAGATGGGCACCAGAAAATAGCCGACCAATCCGGCAAACATCATGCCGATAGGGAAAATCACTTCATACAACAAAAAGAAACGTCCGCGCTTTTTGGCACCGACAAATTCATTGATATAGGCGCTGGCAACGGGGACTTCCGCACCGATACCCACCCCCTGTAAAAAGCGAATAACAAGAATTGACCAGCCGTTCCAGGCAAAAAGGCAGGCCGCATCCATGAGTACGAACATGATGATGGTGATACGCAATACGCCGATACGGCCTATTTTTTCCGCCAGCGAGCCGAAAAACAGGGCGCCGCACAGCTGGCCCACGTAGCTGGCTGCAATAATAAGGCCGACAAACGTCGGCGTGAGACCCCACTCCTGGGTAAGCTGGGGGAGCGCAAAAGCGATAGCAATAATGGTATAGGCATCGAAAAACGTCGATAAGCCGACGATAACGCGGATCGCTTTCAGCCGTCGGGTGATGGGGAGGCGTTCCAGCCTTGCCAGCAGCGCGTCTGGCGTGGACGTCGTTGCGCTGGCAACGGCGTAATCTGAAGCAATGGCCTGAGTTGACATAGTATTACCCTGTTAAACGTTGTCTGGGGCATACACGTAAGGTTCTGAATAACCACAGGGCAACGAACCCTTATTCATCGACGTGCTGCATATAATGCTGTCCTGATGTGTTTATGATAACGTTACTGCAATCGATTTCACTTGCAGCTAATCCTTTGCTGGATTCGCCGCTAAGTCAATTACGCCTGTTGTATAAATGTCGAGCAGTTCACAATCTGAAAAAACTCACGCGCAAAAAGACGAAGCGGCGAATGCAAAGCAAAATGAATAAGAAATGTGAATTAAAGACCGGCTGAATGAACCCGGCAAAGTGAAGCACCATTCCTTTTGTCCGGGCGAGGTTTGACGTAAGATCCTTTAACCCCACGGTTTGCACGATGGTATCCGTTGAACGGGCAACACGGATTTTTACCCGCATTGATGAGTTGGAGCAGCAGATGGATCAAGAAAGTGAACTGAACGATTTGCCGGAAAAAAAGCTGGCGACAATGCGGGATGTTGCTCGCGCTGCGGGCGTGAGCGTCTCGACCGTTTCGCGCGTACTCGATGAACGGTTACCCACCTCGCGCAGCGCCTCGGCAGAGAAAATTCGCCAGGTGGCCCGTGAGCTGGGCTACCGTCGGGACTATGTTGCTTCCAGCCTGCGCCGGGGCGATACCGGAACGCTTGGCGTCCTGGTGCCGAGGCTGACCGATGCCGTTACGGCGATGCTTTTCGAAGAGATAGCCAGGGCGGCGGCCAGGCGAGGCTATTTCGCGATCGTTGCGACCTGCGGTGATAGCAAGGATCAGGAGAAAAACGCCGTGGAATCGCTGCTGGATCGCCGCGTGGATGGGTTGATCATGTCCACCTGCCGGCTGGACGATCCTTTGCCGCAAACCCTGCGTGAACGGGATGTGCCCCACGTTCTGGCGCTGCGTACCGACGGTTTTAGCCCCTCATCGGTCGGGGACGATGAGCTTGGCGGCTATCTGGCCACCCGACACCTGATTGATTTAGGCCACCGCGATATTGGCCTGATTGGCGGCCCTGATTTTGCCTCCAACGCGCGCAACCGGCGTAAGGGCTTTGAGCGGGCAATGCAGGAAGCCGGGCTCAGGATCGAAGCGGAATGGTGCTGTCATTCAGATTTTAATATCGCCTCGGGGGAGCAGCAGGGAATGAAAATTCTCAGCCAGCCTCATCGCCCGAGCGCGCTATTTGCCGTCAATGACGAGCTGGCGATCGGCGTCCTCGCGGCCGCGCACCAGCAGGGGCTGGTGATTGGCGAAGATCTCTCCCTGGTCGGCTACAATGATATTCCCCTTGTGAGCAGACTGCCCGTGGCGCTGACCTCGGTCAGAACGCCGCTGGAGCATATCGCCAGCAATGCGGTTGATATGTTATTGAATCCAGAGATAAATAATAATATGCGGATTACCACGCCTTCCCTTATTCCCCGTAAGTCTACTGCGTCTCCACGTAAATAATCCCCCTGCGATCCTCCCCCGACTTTCCAGGAGAAAGCGGGGAGGGTTGAATTTTGTATAACGGATCTCATCCCGGATGCAGATCGCGGTTTAGTTTGTGATCTGCGTTGCATTTTTAACCAACATGGCGTTGACGGTTTTATTTTTGAGGTTCAATGTCAATCTCGTGAAAACGATTGCAGAAACGATTTCACTTCCGTTTCAAAGAATCGCTTAACCGTAAACAAATGCTTACTCATCAAGGGGATATTTATGATTAACATCGATCTGAGAGGTTTGACTCCGGCTCCGGTTACACCCTTCACTCGCGATGGACGCGTAGACTATGATGCCATTCAGCGCCTCGGTAGCTGGCTGGGCAGCATCGACGGGGTGAAAGGTCTGGTGGTGCTGGGACACGCAGGGGAGGGGACTTTTCTGACCCAGGAAGAGCAGGCGAATGTGATCCGTGCATTTGTGAAGTCTGTGGATGATAAGCTTCCGATCATTGCCGGCATCACCGGGGAAGGGACGGAAGTGGCTGCGCTGGAGGCGAAGCGCGCCGTTGCCGCTGGCGCATCCGCCGGTTTGCTCTATCCTTCCCACGGCTGGCTGCGCTTTGGCTATCAGGATGGCGCGCCTCAGGATCGCTACCGCGTGGTGTATGAAGAAAGCGGCCTGCCGCTGATTCTTTTCCAGTATCCGGATGTCACTAAAGCCACCTACAACCTGAAAACGCTGCTGGATATCTCCGCGCAGCCGGGCGTATTTGCCATGAAGAATGGCGTACGTAATATGCGCCGCTGGGATACCGAAATTCCGGTTATTCGCCGCGAGCGTCCGGATCTGCAAATCTTAAGCTGCCACGATGAATATCTGCTGCATACCGCCTTTGATGTGGATGGCTTCCTGGTCGGTTACGGCAATATCGCGCCTGAGCCGTTAATTGAAATGATTAAGGCGGGTAAAGCGGGCGATTACGTTAAAGCGCGCGAGCTGCACGACCGACTGCTGCCGGTGACCAAAAGCGTCTACCACCGCGGTTCGCACATGGAAGGTACCGTGGCCCTTAAACATGCTCTGGTTGCGCGCGGGATCCTTGAACATGCCACCGTTCGCTCTCCGCTGCTGCCGCTCGAAAATGGCGCTGAAAAAGAGATCCACGACGCCATGCGCGCCGCTGAGCTGGGCCGCGTCGGTTAATTTATTCTGCGTCTGTTGTTAATCCGCAATGCAGAAATATCGCTTACTGTATTGCGGATCATCGGTTACTTCGCCCCGGTATTTTTTGCTGCTCTTCATCATAACGTCGGGGCTTTCACCTCTGTATATTCCTGGGTGATTTATGAAACTATTAAGCTTTCGCGTTAATGATAAAAACAAATATGGCCTGGCGACCGCTGACGGCGTCATCGATCTGCAGGCGCGGTTTCCTCAATACGGCAGCCTGCTGGAATTTATACCGCATCTTCATCTTGTTGATACTCTGCCGCCGTCTGCGAAACAGGCGAACTATTCTTTCGACGAGATCGCTTTCCTGCCGGTCATTACTGAACCGAAAAAAATTATCTGCGCTGGCGTGAATTATCGCGATAAAAACGCTGCCGGTAACGAGAAACCCTCTAATCCTGTGCTATTCATCCGCTTTGCGGATTCACAGACCGGGCATCTGGCACCGCTCCTCAAGCCGGAACGCAGTAATGAGTTTGACTATGAAGGCGAAATGGCGCTGGTGATGGGCCGTGGAGGACGCAATATACCAGAGCAGGAGGCGCTGCATTATGTTGCCGGCTACAGCTGCTATATGGATGGCTCCGTGCGCGACTGGCAGCATGCCTGCTTTACCGGCGGGAAAAACTGGCCAGCGACGGGCGGCTTCGGCCCCTGGCTGGTGACCGCGGACGCTATCCCCGACCCGCAAAATCTGAATATTACCACCCGGCTGAATGGCCAGACGGTCCAGCAGGATAATACGGGCAGCATGTTGTATTCAATTGCCGAACTCATTGCGTATATCAGCACCTTCAGCGCGCTCTCTCCGGGAGATGTCATTCTGACCGGCACGCCCGGAGGCATCGGAAAAAAACGTACCCCGCCGCTCTTTATGCAGCCCGGGGACAGGGTGGAAGTCGAGATTGAGCAGATCGGATGCCTGATGAATACCGTGTACAGCGATGCCGCGTTAGCGCGATAAGTTATCGTTTGTATCCAAAAACAGGGTGAGAGCGCGTTTGCCCGGCGGCCAGGACTTGCAGGCCATTTAATCATGTAAAGGGTTAATGCCGGACAGGGAGCCGTGGAGGCAATATATGATATTGGTTCAGTTTCTGGTGGTGCTGCTGTTTCTGTACATCGGCATGCGGGTCGGGGGGATCGGCGTGGGGTTTGCCGGCGGCGCCGGCGTGATTGTCCTCAGCGCGCTCGGCGCCACGCCGGGTGATATGCCGATGCTGGTTATCGTATTTATCATGGTGGTGATCGTGGCGATTGCCGCCATGCAGGAGGCCGGCGGTATTGAATACCTTGTTGACCTCACCGAGCGCCTGCTGCGCCGCTATCCGCGATTGTTAGTCATCACCGCGCCGCTTTCCACCTGGCTATTAACCATGATGGCCAGCACCGGGCAGGTCTCTTTTGCCTGTATGCCGGTTATTGTCGGCGTGGCGAAAGAGAACAATATAAAACCCACCCGGGCGCTTGCTCTTTCGGTCGGCGCCTCTTTGCTGGGCATTGTGGCGTCGCCCATTTCTGCGGCGGTGATTTTCTTCTCGGGGATTCTGGAAAAGGGCCATTCTGGCTGGGGCTATATTGAGCTTATTGCGGTATCAATCCCGTCCACCTTTCTGGCGCTGCTGGTCACCTCCGTTTTTTACCTGTGCTGGGACAGGATCCGCCAGCAGGATCGGCTCAATGACAATCCGGTTCAGGTGCAGGCAAGGACTGCGCGGGCGATCCCGCCCTGCGCCGGTCGTTCGGTGCTGATTTTTATCGTCGGGTTAGTTGTGGTGCTGGTTTATGCGATTGTCACCAGTCCGAAACTCGGGCTGATTGCCCATCCGGTCATGAGCAGCGGACAGGCGCGGGTAGGGGTGATGATGGGCGTTGCGCTGCTGATTGTGGTGTGCTGCCGGGTTAACGTACACAAGGTCCCGTCCGGCTCGGTGTTTAAAACCGGGATGACCTCCTGCATCTGTATTCTCGGCGTCGCCTGGCTGGGTTCAACCTTTATGGACAGTAATCAACAGTGGTTGCAAAGCGCGGTCTCGTCACACTTGCTGGATTCGCCCATGATGCTGGCCATTATTATTATGGCGGCCTCATGCTTCCTGTATTCTCAGGCGGCTTCCACAAAAATTTTATTCCCCGCCGCGCTGAGTATGGGCGTTGCCCCGGCTATTTTGGTTGCCTGCTTCCCGGCAACGGCTTCTCTTTTTATTCTGCCAAACTATCCGACGCTGCTGGCGGCGGTAGAGCTGGATGATACCGGCTCCACCAGACTGGGCCGACATATTATCGATCACCCTTTTCTGCTGCCTGGCCTGGCATCGGTCCTGCTTTCAATGCTCTTCGCCGCGGGGCTGGCTTATTGGATTCAGTGAATCGCCTGAGGCTTTTACTTTGAATACATCCGAAAACAAAGCGGTTCACCGTCGGTGAACCGTTTTTTTCGATATCAGGCTGCGAGATCTTTCATTACCTGAATAAATGCCTGAGAGACAGATTCTTCTTTATGGTGATGCCCATCCTCAATCACCCAGCGTCCGCCAGTCATCACCGCGGTAATGGGATTAGACGAGCAGGCGAAGATCCAGCGGTTGAGCAGCATCTGGTCTTCTGCGCTGGCGATAAAGGGATTCTGGCTATCCAATACGACCAGATCGGCCCGATATCCTACGCTTAGCTGGCCAATGTTTTGTCCCAGCGCTCTGGCGCCGCCTCGTAGCGCCCCTTGATACAGCACGTTGCCGACGTGAGGCTCGCCTGGGACGATGAGCCGGTTGCGGCGCTGGGCTACCAGGCGCTGCCCGTATTCGAACCAGCGTAAATCCTCGCTGACGCTGACGCTAATGTGGCTGTCGGAACCAATTCCCCAGACGCCGTTATGCTCCAGATATTGTGGGCCAGGGAATATGCCATCGCCGAGATTGGCTTCGGTGGTCAGGCACAGGCCGGCCACCGCACCGGATGCGGCGATCTTCATCGTTTCCTGAGGCGTCAGATGAGTGGCGTGGATCAGGCACCAGCGCGAATCCACGGGGAGATGGTTGTACAGCCACTCCACCGGGCGCTCGCCGGACCAGGCCAGGCAGTCATCCACCTCTTTTTGCTGTTCAGCAATATGAATATGAATCGGCTGCTGGCCAGGATGGCAGGCCAGAATGGCGCCAATCTGCTCCGGCGTAACGGCCCGTAATGAGTGGAAGCACAGACCGGTACGCTGCATTGGCTCGCCGGCCAGCCGCGATGTGAGCGACTCGTACATAGTCAGGTAGCTGTCGCTATCGTTGATAAAGCGGCGCTGTCCAACGGAGGGCGGCTGCGCGCCAAACCCGGCGTAACTGTACAGGACGGGCAGCAGCGTCAGGCCGATGCCGGCATGTTTCGCCGCGCTGGCGATACGCAGCGCTAATTCCGTCCGCTCTTCATAAGGCGCGCCGCTGCTGCTGTGATGCAGATAGTGGAATTCGGCGACCGAGGTGTACCCGGCTTTGAGCATTTCGATGTACAGATAGCTGGCGATGGTTTCCAGCTGTTCTGGCGTAATTTTATCTACCAGCCTGTACATCAGATCCCGCCAGGTCCAGAAGCTATCCGACGGGTTTCCCGCCACCTCCGTTAACCCGGCCATCGCCCGCTGGAAGGCATGGGAGTGCAGGTTCGGCATACCCGGCACGACGACCCCTTTGATGCGCGTCGCCTGCGGATTCGGCGCTGCGTTCTTTTCCAGCGCGGTTATGATGCCTTCTTCGGACACGGTTATGCCGACATTATTTGCCCAGCCATCAGGCAACAGCGCTTTTTCTGCCAACCAGACTGCCATTTTATCACCTTATTATCAGTGCTAATGTATATACATGTACATATATATACATCTAACAGGTCATAGAGTAAACTGACAACGTCAGCATATGAGGAATGGTTAATGGCGCGTAACGACCTGTCAAATTCGGATTCCATGGATGAGTTACTTGAACATCCCGCCCCCTTTTATGAAAGGGTAAAGGCCATGATCAAAACCAAGATCCACAGCGGGGCATGGCCCGCGAATTACCGTGTTCCTTCTGAAAGCGAACTGGTCACGCTGTTTGGCTATAGCAGAATGACGATTAACCGCGCGTTGCGAGAACTGACCGCGGAGGGCTTGCTGGTGCGGATGCAGGGGGTCGGTACTTTTGTCGCCGAAATTCGCGGCCAGTCGGCGCTGCTGGACATTAACAATATCGCTGACGAAATCGCCAGCCGTGGCCACCGCCACCACGCCAGAGTCTTCAGACTGACGGAAATCGAAGCCGATGCCCAGCAGGCGTTCAGCTTTGGCATGCAGCAGGGTTGCGGTCTGTACCATTCGCTGATTTGCCATTATGAAAATGGCGTACCGGTTATGCTGGAAGACCGACTGGTGAATATGCAGGTTGTGCCGGACTACCTGCAGCAGGATTTTACACGTATCACGCCGAACGCCTATCTCTCCTCAATTGCGCCGATTGTTGAAGGCGAACACGTTATTGAAGCGGTCAACGTCACGCGGGCCGAGTGTGTTTACCTGGAAATCGATGAACATACGCCTTGTCTGCTGGTCAATCGTCGGACGTGGACCGGCCGTCAGGAGAAGAAAATCGTCACCAGCGTGCGCCTGGTCTATCCCGGTCCGCGTTACCGCCTGGAAGGGAGCATGCGCAAATGATCCGTCTGCTCCCTGCCGGGTTGTATACGGAAATGCCCTGGAAAAACGGCCAGGGCGTGACGCGCGAAGTGGCCCGCTATCCGGAAGCGGGGGAATATGACTGGCGTATATCCCTGGCGACCATTCGCCAGCCTGGTCCGTTCTCCGCATTTCCCGGCTACCTGCGCAATATCAGCGTGCTGGAAGGCGGCGGGATGTACCTGACAATCGATGGGCAGCGCAGCGCATTGATTGCGCCTTTCCAGGCGCTGGGGTTTAACGGCGCAAGCAGCGTATCCTGTGAGATTGTCGGCGGCCCGCTGCTGGATTTTAATGTGATTTACCGGGAGGCCGCTCTGCGGGCGACGGTGAGCTGGTGCGGGGCGGGAACGTGGTCGCACCAGGGCGGACTGCGGATATTGTTTAATGCCGGGCCCGCGTTGCGGGTGAGCGTTGGCGACCAACGCTATTTACTGGAACATTACGACAGCCTGCTGGTGGATGAAACGGTGGCGCTGGTTATCCAGGACTCTCCGGGCGCGCGTCTGGCCCGCATCACGCTGATTCCCCTTTAATCACGCCGCAGGCTCCTTCTGCGGCGCGTGTTGTCACTCCTCTTCGCACAATGCCTGCAGCATCTCGCTGAGTTCGCCCTGATTAATCAGGGTGCGTAGCGCATGTATATCGGGGTAGAGCAGCGTATCTTTATCCCGGAACGGCACCGCCTGACGCACTCTCTCCAGCGTCGCTTCGCTGCCCACGGCGGCACGCAGCGGGCGATGGAACTCCAGCGCCTGACAGGCGCACAGCAGTTCGATGGCGACGATGTCCACGGCGTTTTCTACCGCCTTAAGCGCTTTACGTGCGGCGGCAACCCCCATGCTGACATGATCTTCCTGACCGGCGCAGGTGGATACCGTGTGGATACTGGCCGGGCCGGCCAGACTGCGGTTATCGCCCGCCAGCGCAGCGGCGACGTAGGGTGGGATCATCATCCCGGAGTACCCCGAATCCGGCGAGATAAGAAAGGCCGGCAGCCCGCTGAGATGCGTATTGGTTATTCGGTCGCAACGGGCCTGGGAAGCGGTGCTCAACTGGGCAATCGCAACGGCCAGCGCATCCAGCGCCAGCGCCGTTGGCGCACCGTGACCGTTGCCCCCTGGCATCACGATAAGCCTGTCTTCTTCAACCAGAAACAGCGGGTTATCGGTCACCGAATTGAGTTCGATGGTCATAATCTGCCGACAGTGAGCCAGCTGGTCGCGCACCGCGCCGTGGATCTGGGGGATACAGCGTAAACTAAGCGCGTCCTGAACCCGGTGGTCGCGATAACGCGCCAGGATCTCGCTGCCTTTCAGCAGGCGGCGCAGGTTTTGCGCGGTTTCCTGCTGTCCGGGATGAGGGCGCAGGGCGTGCAGGCGGGCATCGTAGCCGCGCGTATTGCCCCGCATGGCCTCGAGGCCCATCCCGCCCGCCATATCGGCGACGGGGAGCAGACGCTGGAAATCCGCCACGGCCAGACAGCCCAGCGCGGTGATCTCATAGGTGCCGCCGACCAACGCGTGACCCTCTCTGGGACCGGGAACATAGGGCGGGATACCCGCCCGCGTCAGCGCCTGTTGCGCCGGCAGCAGTTCTCCCTGATACCAGCATTTGCCTTCGCCGAAGACCGCAAGGCCGATATGGGCGGTGGCAATCAGGTAACCGACGGAGCCGCCGGCGGGTGACCACGGCGTGACCTGACGGTTCAACATATCGGCGATACGCTGCGCCAGCGCCGGGGTAACGCCGCTGTATCCCTGTAGCAGGGATTTTAACGTCACCGCCATCATGGCCCGCACTTCACGCACCGTCAGGTCCGGACCGACTCCGCAGGCGTGGCTGCGCAGCATATTCAGCTGGGTATCCGTCATCCTGTCCGGGGAAAGCCGGGTGGTGACCAGATCGCCGACGCCGGTCGTCAGCCCGTAGATCACCTGGCCTTGTTCAATGGCGCGCTGAATACGGCTGCTGACCCGCGCCATATTATCCAGCGCCGCCTTCTCCAGCACGATCGGCGCGCCGTCGGCAATCCGCACTATCTCATCCACAGTACCTGGCGCCTGCCCGAGGGTAATGCTGCCGTTCAGAGGAGTTGTCATGTCTGCGACCTTATTGGCTAAATCCGTGTTTTACCAGCCACTGATGCGCGATATCGTCGATGCTGACAAATTCGGCAATTTGCTCGTTCATGTCGATCAGATCTTCAGTCGTTAGCTGAGCAGAGACTTTGTTCAGCGTGGTGGTCACGGCGTCATTCAGCGCTTCACTGGCGACGATAGGCACAATATTTTGCGCCGCGAACAGATGTTTTGTGTCTTCCAGTACGACAAGGCGATCTTTTTTGATGGCTGGCGAGGTTGAAAGCAGATCGGCGACCTGG